>CABRLT010000085.1 GCA_902471785.1 uncultured Collinsella sp. | reverse complement strand
GCGTTCGGCGGCTTGCGCGGCGCCGCCCCGCCCTTGGTCGAACTCTATAGTGCAGGTTATAGATTAAGCGATTCTTGAGCCAAGATTAATGTTGGATGAGTTTTTGGGTGGTGCGGAGGCGGGCAGGGGCAGAAAAGGCAGGTTTTGCGTGGCGTGAAGGAGGGGCGGTCTGATCTTTGGGACAGTTGATAGCGAGGTCTAATACTTTTCCGAGAAGTGAACGAGTGAAAACGGAGCCCCGAAGCATCGACACTTTAGAGGTGCCGCTTCCTGCGGTTTCAATGCTGAAATCCCACGATTATACCGCCGAAAAATGCGGATGTTTCAGGGGTCCAAAAACAGCCGTTCACTTCGCGGAAAAGTATTAGACCTCAATAGCGGGGGGGGTGGGGTGCCGGTGCAAAACGGCGTCAGAAATGGGGTAAACAAGGCAAACGGATCTCATGGATCAAAAATCACGTTGCAAAAGTATGAAAATATCCTACAATTGCAACATGAAGTACTTTAGCAACATAGCGGCGATAAGCGAGCTTTCCGAGAGCGAGGGCGTGTTTACCACGGCCCAGGCGGCTCGCATGGACATCTCTCGAGATGCACTGGCACACTCATGCCGTGCGGGGCGTCTTGAGAGGATATGTCACGGCGCCTACCGGATGTCTGGAACACAGCGCCGAGACACCGACGAGCTCAACGCTTTTTGGAAGCTCACCAATCCCTCCCTTTGCGCGTGGGAGAGAAAACGCCAGTGGGATGGCATCGCCGTGAGCGGTACGACGGCGGCGAACCTGCAGCAAATGGGCGATTTTTATCTGTCCCCCTACAGGATGACCGCGCCCATGCGTATCAATACAAGAAACGAATCCCTTTCTTTTGTAAAGCGCGAGATCGCTGAGCAGGACATCGTTTGGCTCGACGGCCTGCCGGTAACTAAACCCGAGCGCACGCTTGTCGATCTTTGCCTCGATTGCGAAGACCCCTCATTAATTATCGATGCCTATCACGACGCGCTTGGACGTGGGCTCGATACGCAGCGGCTGAAAGAGCTCGTAAAGGAGAACTCTAAAACCGCCAAAAGACGCGAGCTCATGAGGCCTTTGCTGATGGTGCTAAACGGGTAACGCGAAACGAGGACATGGGATAGTTAACCCGGCGGCAGGAGCTGGTCCTGTCGCCGGGTTGGGGTGTTGCCGCTGACTATGTGCTACTCGCAGATTTGGTCGAGCACTTCGGTGATGGTCTTTTTTGCGACTTCGAGGTTGCGCTGGGCTTGGGCGACGGCAGCCTCGGCTTGTTTCTTTGCGTCTACGACCTCGGCGAAGCGATTGATGGATTCGCTGTACTCGCGCGTGCGCGGGTCGAGCGCTGGCGGGACTTCGATCTCGAACAGGTCGTTAGGGCGGATGGCGCGGATGCTGGCTGCTTCGGTTAATGCTTGAATCAGCTGCGCTCCATGGCCTTCTGTAAGGTATCCAACGATTATCTCCGAAAACACCACGCGCTCCTCTTCGGTCATCGTTTGGAACGACGGGCGAATGACGGTGGTGTTATGCGAAGCAACCAGGTGTTGCTTCGCGTCATCGGCGCTGACGACGAGCAGGTTGGACGCGCCGTAGCGACCCAGCATGCGTGGCATGACGATATCTCCAGCGCGGAGCTCATATCGACCGAGAACGCTGGGGTTCACCTTTACGATTTTGGAATCCGAGCCATTTGCACTCTCTACAGCATCTGCGGGTAGAAGGTTGCCGTCTTGAAAATCCTGAGATGAGATGCGGCGTACCTCGATTGCATCAATGTCGTTTGATGTGGTGCTCTCGCGGGGCATAAATGGAGCTACTCGCGTAAAAGCGTCACCGAGCGTAGCCCTGTAGTTTCGGGTGAGGCTGATAAGGCTGATTTTGCCTTTTGAGAGGGCTGCGCGATGCAGCAGCAATTCACGCGTGGCAAAAGTGGACGTTTCGATAGGCGTTGATCTGGGCGTATTGGTATCAATGCGGGCCCAGTCGGGGGAGATAGCAAAGGTGATATCAGAGTAATACGATGTTTCTGACACATATCGAAAACGCGGCCCGGATTCGATTGCGCTGCGAAATGCAACGCTGCGATTTCCTGAAGACAATATGAGAAGCGCGCTTGTCATGTAGGGCCTGGGTTCAGAAAGCGGCAAATACACGACGCTCTCGATGAGTCCTTCGCGTATCAGAATCGTGCGCGCCTGCTCGGCTTTATCGAGTAGGTCGGCGGGCAGCACTACGGCTGCGCGAGTGCGATTCGAAAGGGCGAGCGCATACAGACACCAAATAAAGGGACCCCAGTCACAGAAATCGAGGTAGCCGGGCTCTAAGTAATCGATCAAGCCGATACATTCTTTTTCGATGTCGTGTTTGCCCGTACGGTAATACCCCGATGCGTCGATAAACACCGGAGCCGCATCGCCATTGCCCGCGCCCTGCCTGCCGGGTTCAAGCTCGCAAATATCGGGTACGCCGTTGCTGTTCAGGCTGAAACATTCACGAAGCGCCTTACAGTCGATGACGCCAGGCAGACGGACGGTGAGTAGACGGCTGCCCTGCTCCAGATTAAGCGCGCGTGAGAGGGCGGCGGCGGTGAGACGTGGCAATGATGTTGTTTCACGCATGTATAGAGCCCTTTCTTCTTAGTGGGTTATATATTAGCAGAAAATATTGAAAATTTCTAATGACGAGAACAGAGTACTGTGCTATCCTCGAAGTAATCCAAAACCAACTCAATACAAACTGCTTGATGCAATCGCTACACAGCTTTTAGGTAAACTGCGCTATCAAGCAGGGTGATTTCACTAACGAAGCTGCAGGTTAGGTCGATTGTCATCGTCCATACCTCAGACCATTCTAAAACCTAGAACAGACTTACCGACAAACATTCGCAACCGGACAGGAAGAGGCATTCATGAAGAATGAAGACAGTATTTATGAGGTGTTCCTCAACGCGATCGATGAAGATCTCCGCGGCATGTGCAAAAAGAACGGGAAGGCAGAGATGCCGTTTCCGTATCCGTACTGCGGCGAGCAGGATACCGAGCGCTTGGCTAAGGCACTCGTTGGCGTGCTGGAAAAGCATTCGCCCGATATTCCCGGGCTGGTGCCCGAGCAGTATCGAGACGATGTGCACGAGGCCCGCGAGCTTTTGGCCGCAGCGTCACTCGCTTTGTTGTCGCTGTATTTTCCCCAGCGCGATAACTGTGTGCACTGCATGGCCATCTTAATTGGCATGTTTGAGCACGGAAGCAATCCGCGCTTTAAGTCGAGCGGCGTGCGCATGTTCGAGCAGGTTACGACAGGTATGAAGTACTCGTCCGAACAAGGTGGATATATTCTGTCTCGCTTTGTGCGAAGCATCGACTACAAAAGACCCTGCGACCACGTGCATCGCGATGGGTCGCGCGGTTTTACGGCGGACGAGGACGATGCCGTCATGTTTTATAAGCGCTATCTCAAGGTGCAGAGACGCGTCTTCGATACCAGTCCGCGTTTCAACTTTGAGCTATGCGTCAAACGCCCGTTTGAGGCGCTTTCGGACAATCGGGAGAACTTTTATTGCATGGAGGAAAAGATGGAAATCGATTTGGCAACTAAGGTACGGGAGCTCCAGGACCGCTACACCCTCAACTTCGCTCAGGCCAAAGAGTATGACCTGCTCGACAAGCTGATGATTGATGCATTGCTTGCATATCTGCGCGACGGGTCAGTCTCAATCGCGGCGCGCGAGAGCTATGTGGCGCAAACGGAGCGTCTGATTGACGGTGCGGTCAAGTTGCCGTGTGCGACGAGCCCCAAGGAGGGCGCAGACGTCGACCGTATTTCCTAGCAATCACGCAGAACTATCGACAAGAAAGGGGCCGTGCCATGTCGGTCATTAAGATGTACGGCTACGAGGCCGCGCAGCAAACGGAGTACCAAACCAAGAAGTGGGCGACTAAGGAGGAGATGCGGGCGCTGTCGTCCGGCGATGAGCAGCGCGACGTGATCCTGGCGCAGGGTGCCACGGTGGCGTTCTACGAGGACGACAAGCATTGGGAGACGAGTGTGTCCAACAATGTCTTTGCCTTTGGAGGTACCGGCAGCGGCAAAACGGCGAGTTTCATTTTGCCCAACCTGCTCAATCACCACGAATGCTGTTATGTGGTCACAGACACCAAGGGTGAGCTGCTGCGTCGTACGGGGAAAGGCTTTGAAGAGGACGGCTACGAGGTAACGGTTCTCGATACTGTTAATCCCGAGCAGTCGGCCGGATACGACCCTCTGCGCTACGTGATGGATGTCGAGGATATCCCCACCACAGTGGCGGCAATCATGGAGGGGGTCGATCCTGACGGCCGTAGCCTTAGGTATGATCCGTTCTGGAATAACGCGAGCGACCTGCTGCTTCGAGCGATTGTTGGAATCCTGTTCCTCCTGGAGACCCTTGCCGGCACCCTTACGCCGGGTGAGGACCCCAATGCCCCGCGCCGCTACCTTAAGATGAACAACGTCTTTAAACTGGCTGCGTTCATCAAGGTTACGGGAGATGGTGAGGGGCGATTCCCGTTGGACTACCTTGTAGAAGAGGTGGAGTCCAGGGAGTTTCTCGATAAGTTTGGTGCGGAGAACGCTGATCTGTATGGCGTTGAGCAGTATCGCGATTTTCGAGGCGCGGCAGATAGGACGCTTAAGAGTATTCTGATCACGCTCAATGCGACTATCTCGCGGCTTAAGACGCCTCAGCTCATGCGCGTTTTTGAGAATGACGAGATGCGTCTTGATCGTATTGACGAGGGCAAGCGCGTGATCGATCTTAAGGTGAGCGACAACGATTCGGCTAATGCATGGCTTGCGAACGTTGCTCTTAAGCAGCTGTTTAACCTTGCCCAGCGCCGTGCCGATGCCAGCCCCAGCGGCCATTTGCAGCGTCGCGTGCAGTTTGTGCTCGATGAGTTTCCCAATGTGGGACGCATCCCCGATTTTGAGCGCAGCATTGCGACCGTGCGCAGTCGCGGCATTAGCTTTTTGATGTGTGCGCAATCGCTGAGCCAGCTCGATGCCGTGTACGGCAAATCCACGGCGCTTACCATCCTCGATAACTGCGATAGCTTGGTCTATATGGGTGGCGGTAGCAACATCGCGACGCAGAACTACATAAGCGAACTGTGTGGCGAGTCGGTTTTGGGTACCAAGTACGTGGGCGCCGAGCGCGCTGCCGTAGATGTGCGCGGTTGCGTGATGACCCCGGGCGAGGTTGGGCTTATGACTCGCACCGATTGCCTGGTCAAGGTGACCGGCATGCGTCCCTTCCGCGCCAAGAAGTACTTTTGCGACGACCATCCCAATGCAGCTAAGTGGCTAAGGGATTAGTTCCTGCAGCTTTGTGTATCCCATCTTGCATGTTTTGTCGCACGGCTTCCGTTAGCCGTAAGCCGTGCGGTCCAGTTTTTGCCTCTTTACCGATTCCGTTTAGAAGGGAATTGCCATGTCCGTTATGTATCGTGAGCCCAGCATCATCAAGAAGTCCAAGGACGGCCGCGTTGCCGCCGTCGATATGGCAAGCGAGCTGCTTAACAGCCGCGTGCTGCTGCTGGAGGGCGAGGTCAACGATATGACCTGCAACGGCCTCATCAAGTCCATGCTAGTGCTGGAACATCAAAGCGCAACCGAGCCCATCACCCTCATCATCAACAGCCCGGGTGGCAGTGTTACGGCGGGGCTGGCGCTCGTCGACACCATGCAGTCGCTCGACTGCCCCGTGATCACGGTGGGCGAGGGCGTCGTGGCCTCGATGGCCGCGGTGATCTTGGCCTG
>CABRLT010000084.1 GCA_902471785.1 uncultured Collinsella sp. | reverse complement strand
CCCTCGGGCTTGGTCTCGCCGGGCTTCTCCTCGGGTTTGATCTCCTCGGGAGGCACGATGACCGTGCTCTTGGCGACAGCGGCGTCATAGGGGGAGTCGATCGTGGCGTCGCCCGTGCCGATGGTCTGCCCCGCCTCGTAGACGATGCCGTCGCTGAGCTCTTCCTTGTTGCGATAGTCAATGACTTTGCCGCCTGCAGGCGCCTGGATGATGGCGTCCTTGATTTCGATGGTGCCGATCGCCTTGCCGTCCGCGCTCATGGCAAGGGCGAAGATTGCCGCCGTGTCTCCCTCGGCCGTGACCCTGCTGCGGGCGATCGAGATGGTCGCGGGCGTGATGCCCTCGCTGGTCTGCGCGAAGATGCCGATGTTCAGGCCCTCGGACTCAGGGATGATTTCGTCGTTTTGGTCTCCACTGTAGTGGTCGGGGCCGTCGCCGCCGGTCTCGGCATAGCGGGCTATGGCCTTGACAGCGGAGTCGCTGATGTAGATATGGCCACCCGCTTCGCCGGAGTAGAAATTACTGGTGGAGATTGTAACCGAGAACCTGCCTTCTGCGAGCGCATCCACAGTCGAGCCGTTCTTGATGACGATGTCGTCCTCATCGGTGAAGAGTGCGCTGACTTCCCCGCCATCTGAGCTTGCGCGGACCGTCACGGTCGCGCCATCGAGCGTGATGCCCTTGTAGACATAGATGCCATACCCAACGCCACTTGCGTTGAGGGAAGCGTTCGTGACCGTGAGGCTGTTTTTACCGTCGATGGCGGCGTCTTCCTCGGAGCTTGCCTTGATCTGGCTGCCACCCGAGATCTCGATGTTGCCGTCGGCCCAAATCGCATTGTCTTTGATAGAGCTTGCCTCTACCTTGCCGCCGCCCTTTATGATGAGGTTCTCGTTAGCATCGATACCCTGATCCTCGGTGGCCTTGGCGGTGACGGTTCCGCTGCTGTCGATCGTGATGTTGCCGTCGGCCCTGATGCCATCCGAATCGCCCGTGGCGTTAACGTTTCCCGAGCCCTTGATGGTGACATCGCCCCCGGCATCGATGGCATCGTGCTCGGTGCTCGTGGCGTTGACAGTGCCAGCGCCGTCGATGTTGATGTTGCCGACGGAAGTGATGGCGTCACGAAAAGATGTCACGTTGAGCGTGCTGGACGCGTCGCCCTGAATATTAAGCTCGGCGTTCTCGTTCGCGCCATCCTTAACCTTGATGCCGCGGCCGTCGTCGTTAGTGACGGTGTTGTTGCCCTCGTAGCTCACGTTGAGCTTGCCCGCTGCCTCGATCGCGCCGCCGTTATAGCCGTTGAGCTTCATGTCGTCGGCGCCGTCCCAGGCCCAGGTGCCGGCCTCGTCGCCCGCTGCAGTGCCGGCGTTGTACTGGGTGCCGCCAACGTCGATCCATTCGGCGGCAAGCGAGATGCTCGGCATGAGCAACGAGCTCACCGTAAGCGCGCATACGGCGCCTACAACGATGCGGCGTGTCACGCGGCGCCAGCTGCCGTGTGCGAGCAGCGTGCGACGGCGCACGTCGGGCTCGACAAAATGGGCTCCAGAGGTTTTGTCATTGCGCTTGGGGGTCGTGAACAAGGCGGCCATGGTTACTCCCATCCTCATAGGGCCTATGCGATTACGCCCAGCATATCTGCAGGATGTAGCCGGCGGTAGTGCCGTTTGGAGGGCAAAATGTCCAAAACTTGGGAAGCAATACATCGCGCGTCCGTGCGTTGCCTGGCTTTAAAAGAAAAGCGCGGAGCCGCTCGATGCGACTCCGCGCTTTGGTGTTCTGCTTTGGCAGCTTTGCCGCTACGCTACAAAGAAGTAGACGAGGAAGGCGAGGGCTGCGATCCACATGAGCGGCTTGATCTTGGAGGCCTCGCCCTTAAAGAGCGCGACGATCACGTAGGCGATAAAGCCTAGGCCAATGCCGGCAGAGATGGAGTAGGTAAAGGGCACGCCGGCGACAATCATGAACGCCGGGAAACCCTGCGACACATCGGACCAGTCGATCTCGGAGGCCTCGCTCATCATGAGGTAGCCGACGTAGACCAGAGCACCGCAGGTGGCGGCACTGGAAACGATGGTGACGATGGGGGAGAAGAACGCGGCGAGAATGAACAGCACGCCGGTGGTGACGGAGGTGAGGCCCGTGCGGCCGCCGTCGGCAGCGCCAGAGGTAGACTCGACGAAGGTGGTAATGGAGGAGACGCCCATAAAGCCACCGGCAGCAGCAGCCACGGAGTCGACGACCAGGATGGGACGGATGTCCTCGACATTGCCGTCCTCGGTCAGGAACTCGCCCTGCTTGGCGACGGCCATCGCGGTGCCCATGGTGTCGAAGAAGTCACTCATGAGCAGCGAGAAGGCGACGACGAGCAGCATCGGGTCGGTCAGAACCTTCACGATGGCCATGTTGCCATCGGCGGTGCTGGCAAACGGGGCGCCAAAGGTCGAGAAGTTGAGCGGGGCGATAAGGCCCTCGGGCGCATGGGTGACGCCCAGCGGGATACCGGCGATAACGGCGACGATGATGCCGATGAGCAGCGAGCCCGGCACGTTGCGGGAAGCCAGGGCAACCGTCACGACGATGGAGATGATGCCGACGATAAAGGTGGGGGAGGCGATGTCGCCCAGGCCGACGAGCGTACCGGCGCCAGCGGTGATGATGCCGGCGTCGCACAGGCCGATCATGGCGATGAACAGACCCAAGCCAACCGAGATGGCGTGGCGCAGGACCACAGGGATGGCATCCATGATGGCCTCGCGCAGGCCGCAAAGGACGAGCAGCAAGATGACGATACCCTCGAGGAAGATAACGCTCATGGCTACGTGCCAGTCACCGCCGCACATGGTGGTGGCGATGCCCGCGATCATGGCGTTGATGCCCAGGCCCGACGCGCAGGCGAGCGGGCGGTTGGCGAAGACGCCCATGCAGATGGTCATGATGCCGGCGCCCAGGCAAGTGGCGCAGGCGAGCGCTCCCGCATCGATGCCGGCGCCCGAGAGCACCGCGGGGTTGACGGCAATGATGTAGGCCATCGCCAGGAACGTTGTCAGTCCAGCGCGAAGTTCAGTCCCGACTGTGGACTTGCGCTCGCTGACGTGAAATAGTTCGTCCATGTATACCCTTTCCTTGTTCGGCCCCGAGTTTAGGCCGATTGACACGAACTCACTCACTATATCGCCTTTACAACCTTGCTGTTCCTCACATGTTGATGTTCGGCGCTTTGTAGCGGACGGGCGGTATTTTCCGTATGAAAATGTGTGGGTACCGTATACTTAAGCAGTTACAACGACCCCTATGGAGGAACGTATGATTAAAGAGCTCTGCCACGACGAGGCTATTCTGTCCCAGCGTTGCGAGGTCGCGACCGTCGAGGACGAGTCGGTGGCACAGGACCTGATCGATACCATCAAGTCGCTCGACGATGCCGGCTGCCTTGCCGCCAACCAGATTGGCGTCACCAAGAAGGTCTGCGTCTACCTGGACGATGCCGGCGAGCCCCATGTGCTCTACAACCCCCGTCTGGTGTTTGGTCTGGGCGCCAGCAAGATGGAGGAGAGCTGCCTGACGCACGAGGAGGTCACCAAGTCCACGCGCTATATCAAGTGCAAGGTTGCCTTTGACCAGATCGTCGACGGCAAGATGCGCGAGCGCAAGCAGGACTTTGTGGGCTTCGAGGCACAAATGATTCAACACATGATTGACCACTGTCTAGGAAAGTTGGTCTAAGGGGACCAAAGCACCGCACCTTGCCGCTCAATCGTCGCTCGCGTACCTTAAGTACGCTTCGCTCCTCTTTCGTGGCAATCTGCGGCACTTTGACCCCTTAGACGACCTGCGGGGTCAACTTGGTTGAGTTTATCCTGCTTGAATAGCCCGGGTATGACATTGTTGTCATGTCCGGGCTTTTGTGTTTAGCGCCTTTTTGTTTGGTGACAATGAACTTAGCGAGAACGTGAAGCTAGGAGGCGCTATGTGTACGAGTATTCGATTTACCGATAATTCTGGCCACATGTATCTGGGCCGCAATCTCGACTGGAGCTTTGACTACGGCCAACAGGTTCGCGTGATGCCGCGCGGGTTTCACATTCCGTATTCGTTTATCGACGACGCGACAGCGGCACACGCGGTGATCGGTATGTGCATCGATTACAAGAACTACCCTATGTTCTTCGATTGCGGCAACGATGCAGGCCTTGCCGTGGCGGGTCTCAATTTCCCGGGTTATGCCGAGTATGCCGAGGACCCTGTCGACGGCAAGACCAATATCGCGGCCTATGAGTTTCCCCTGTGGGTGGCAGCGACGTTCTCGACGGTCGATGAGGTCGAGGCTGCGCTGCGCGATACGGTGATTGTCGCCAAATCTGCCGGAGAGGGGCTGGGCGTGTCACTGCTCCATTGGATTATCGGCGACAGCCAGCGCAGCATCGTGGTCGAGATGATGGCTGACGGCCTGCATGTATACGACGATCCGGTCGACACCCTTGCCAATCAGCCGACCTTCCCGTGGCATATGGAAAACCTACGCACCTATATCACCGCCACAAGCGATTTTCCGCAGACGGCGACATGGCGTGGCGCCGAGCTTAAGCCCTATGGAGCCGGTGCCGGCATGCGCGGCATTCCGGGCGATTGCTATTCGCCGAGCCGTTTTGTAAAGGCGGCGTACCTCAATGCCAATTACCCACAAAAGGAGAGCGAGACCGAAAACGTCGTTCGCATGTTCCGCTCGCTCGAGGGCGTGGTGATGATCGAGGGAGCGTCCAGGATGGGCGATGGCAAGTTCGAGAAGACTATCTACACCGGATGCTTTAGCGCGCGCACGGGCAATTATTACTACGCGATGTATGGGGATCCGTCGATTCGCTACGTGAGCCTGATGGATGCCGAGGGCGCGAGCTCCGATAGGCTCGTGGTTCCCGAGCCGCGCCGTTCGTAGCCGCTAGCTTTACTGCAATGCAAAGCGGCCCTGCATCTTCCGTGAGGTGCAGGGCCGCTGTCGTTGATTTGTGACGTCGCTAGAAGTTGGCGTCGTTGAGCTGTTCGATCTCGAGACCGTCGAGCTGTTGCTGTTCGGGCGTATCGGCGACGCTCTCGAGCAACTCGGTGGGATCGACGTTCATGTCCTTACCGGCTGCGTTGCCGTTGACCAGGTCGTCCGAGAAGATGTCGACTTCCATTTCCTCGGCCTCTTCGATCAGGATCTCGAGCGGCACCTGGGTGCGTACGAGCTTGACTGCCGGACGCATGCGGGCAAAGAGCGGTACGTACTCAATGATGATGGCCGAGTTCTCGAGACCATACCAACGTGCCGGGCTTCCGCAGGCGCGGCGGACGGCGTACTTGATGGCCATGACGCGATGGTCGTTGCGGTTGATGTCCGTTTCGGGGGCAAGCATCTTGCGCAGCATGCAAAAGCGGAAGTCGCCCACGTTGCCGCGGGTCTCGTAGATGGAGTAGGTGTGGTGTTGCGGCGGCAGTTCACCCGATGCCATCAGGTCGCCAACGATCTGGCGCAGGTAGGCGTTGATGCGCTGATTGACCTTAAAACCCAGGTCCAAGCGCACGCGGAACAAAAAGTCCGTGCCAAAGGTCTCGACGGAATACTCGTGCGTATAGGGCTCGTCGGTAACGTGCACGTTGATGAACCAGTATGCCTTGGCGCGCTTGGGATGCTTGTCCAGGATGGAATAGAGCACGTCTCGGTCGAGCGTGAGCGGGTCGGGGCTGTTGGTGAGGAACACCAGATTGTCGGCGAGCACGGGATAGGTCTCGTCATTGCGCAGGCGATTGAGCTGGTCGATGTACTTGGAGACGGGCAGCAGAATC
>CABRLT010000083.1 GCA_902471785.1 uncultured Collinsella sp. | reverse complement strand
CAGCGCCGGTCAGCGAGCACATAAGGACCTGCACCCAGGTCCAACCAAAGAACGTATGGCTCACCACAATGGCAAAGACCAAGTTGTCGATAAACTGGCCAACACCCGTAGACACATAGGAGCGGAAGGCAAAGCTCGCAAAGTTATTCTTTTTGAGCATACGGCCAAGCGACTGGTTGAGCGTGGAGTTAACCACGGCAGAAACGAGCATGGCAAGCGACGAGCCAAGCACCACGTACCAGGTGCCACCGATGGTGGCGTTAAGGGCAGTGTTGACCTCGATCATGCCCGTGTCGTAGTAGGCGCCCCACATGCCGGGCGTGAGCGAGCATGCCCAAAAGCACAGACTCACGGCCAGGTTGACCAGCAGCGCGAGGATAGAGATTTTGATGGATGCCTTGGCACCAAAGCGCTTGCAGATCATGTCCTGGCACAAAAAAGAAACCCAGCTCACCACAAAGCCGCAGTCGAGTGCCAGATACGGCAGGCTGATAAGCTCTTTGTTGGCCAGCAGGTTCATCATGATGACGCTCACGAAAAACAGCGAAACCGTTGCCGCGGGAATGCTCCGCAACAGGACTTTATAGTCCTCCATGACCTTCTTGATCATTATGTACTCCTTTGGTTTTAGGTTTAACGAGCAGGATATCGGACCCGAACTGCTCGGACGCCCCGGTCTTGAGACGACGGTGGGTATAATAGCCGCACACACGGCATAAGGCAAGCAAACGGCGCGGCAGCCCCGCAGGGCCACCGCGCTGATGCGTTAAAACGCTACGTTGCCAAACTCCGACAGGATAAGGTCGGGATTGTGGTCGGTAGCCCAATCCACGTTCCACGGGCTCGTGAACAGCAGCAACTTACCGCCGCG
Organism: uncultured Collinsella sp.; assembly: GCA_902471785.1. GTDB lineage: Bacteria > Actinomycetota > Coriobacteriia > Coriobacteriales > Coriobacteriaceae > Collinsella. The sequence continues at coordinate 4,976 of CABRLT010000083.1, read as the reverse complement.
CATGTCCTCGACGCGCAGGGTGTCGCGCGTGAGCGAAAGAGCCAGGATATCGATGCTGTCGGGGTCGTTCTGGATCCAGCGGATGTCCGTATAGGGCAGCGGCTGACGACGAACCTCAACACGGTACTCGGCCTTGAGACGGCGCTCGAGCACCTCAAACTGCAGCACGCCGACCACGCCCACGATGACGCTCTCCATGCCGGCACCCAGCTCGCGGAAGATCTGGATGGCGCCCTCCTGGGCAAGCTCCTCCATACCCTTGACGAACTGCTTGCGCTTGAGCGTGTCGACCTGCGTAATGCGAGCGAACATCTCGGGGGCAAACGTCGGGATCTGCGGATACTGCACGTGGCGCTTGCCGGAGCACACAGTGTCACCGATGCTAAAGATACCCGGATCGAACAGGCCCACGATATCGCCCGCGTACGCCTCGTCCACGATGGCGCGGTCATCGGCCATCATCGACGTGCCCGTAGCAAGCTTGAGTTTGCGGTTGCCCTGTACGTGGAAGGCATCCATGCCGCGCTCGAACTTGCCCGAGCAAATGCGCACAAAGGCGATGCGGTCACGGTGGTTCTTGTCCATATTGGCCTGGATCTTAAACACAAAGCCGCTAAAGTCGTCGCGGCAGGGATCGACCGGCTCGCTGGTGAGCGTATCGGTATAGGCGCGCGGCGTCGGGGCCAGACGCAGGAACTCCTTGAGGAAGGGCTCCACGCCAAAGTTAGTGAGCGCCGAGCCAAAGAACGCCGGGCTCAGCTTGCCGCAGGCCACGGCATCCAAGTCGAGCTCGTCGCCGGCACCATCGAGCAGCTCGATGTCGTCCATCAGGTTCTTATGGTTCTCTTCGCCAATAAGCTCGTCCATGGAAGGATCGCCCAGCTCGGCCTCGACCTCGGCGACCTTCTTGGTGGCGTTGGCGTGACCGTCGCCCTCAAAGGCAATGACGCGACGGGTCTGACGATCGAACACGCCGCGGAAGTTGCGACCGCTGCCGATTGGCCAGTTCATGGGATACGTGTTGATGCCCAGGACGTTCTCGATCTCTTCCATGAGCTCAAACGGATCGCGAGCCTCGTGGTCGAGCTTGTTCACAAAGGTGAAGATGGGGATATGGCGCAGCGTACAGACCTTAAAGAGCTTCTTGGTCTGGGCCTCGACGCCCTTGGCGCCGTCGATGACCATGACTGCGGCGTCGGCGGCCATAAGGGTACGGTAGGTATCCTCCGAGAAGTCCTGGTGGCCGGGGGTATCGAGGATGTTGACGCAGGCACCGTTGTAGGTGAACTGCAGCACCGAGGAGGTAACGGAGATGCCGCGCTCCTTCTCGATGTCCATCCAGTCCGAGACGGCGTGCTTGGCCGAGCTCTTGCCCTTGACCGAACCGGCGGTCTGGATGCTGCCGGTATAGAGCAGCAGTTTCTCGGTAAGCGTGGTCTTACCGGCGTCCGGGTGGCTGATGATCGCGAATGTGCGGCGCGACGAGATTTCATCCGACAGGCTTGCCATGCGGATCCTTTCTTGCATTGAGTGCATTACGTCGTTGTAACCCGACTATTGTAGCCGCGAAATGCCGTTACAGGGCACCTATCAGGACAAATTCATCAGTTGGCACTTGGATACCGGTCGGCGGCGGCACTCCGCAGCAGTTTGTCTCGACCTGTAACATCTAGACGGGTTTTGAGCCTCTACCTGTTACAGATCGAGACAAACAGATGGGCCTGCCGCCAAAATCTCAATCTGTAACATCTAGCCGCCCAAAACCGCTCCAGATGTTACAAATCGAGACAAAAGGACCGGCGGACAAACAGCATCTTAATCTGTAACAACTAGCTGGGAAATTCGGGACTTGGTTTTACAGATTTAGACAAACGGTGGCCGATCATTCCGATTTTCCTCTTGCGTAACTGTGCATAGTGTATATATACTGTGCTTACCGGTTATATACACGTGTAGCCCATCAGCTAAGGAGCCGCTGTGGACATCATCCTATCCAATTCGAGCGATAAGCCTATCTACGAACAGATATCCTCGCAGGTCAAAGCTCAGATCCTTTCGGGCGCGCTCGCTGCGGGAGCCAAACTCCCCAGCATCCGCGCACTCGCGAGCGACTTGGGTGTGAGCGTCATCACCACCAAGCGCGCCTACGCCGATCTGGAGCAGCTCGGGTTTATCTGCACCGTGCAGGGCAAGGGCTGTTTTGTCGCCGAGGGCAACCAGGAGCTCTTGCGCGAAAACCAGCTCTGCCATATCGAAGAGCTGCTTGCGAAAGCGGCGAGCCAAGCCGAAGCTCTGGGCGTCACGCGCGGCAAACTACACGAGATGCTCGACCTTGTAGCCCCCGAAACCATGCAGTAACCATCTGCAAGAAAGGCTATGCCATGCAAACCTTGCTAGAACTCAAAGGTGTATCGCGCCGCGTGAGCGACCGCTTTTCGCTACGCGATGTCACGCTTGCCGTAGAGCCCGGCCAAATCGTCGGCTTTGTGGGCGCAAACGGCGCCGGCAAGACAACGACCATTCGCGCCGCGCTCGGGCTTATAAAGCTCGATGCCGGCGAGGTGCACCTGTTTGGGCAGCGCTATGGCGCCGACGCGCCCGACGAGACTCAGCGCCACCTGCGCTCCCGCATCGGCCTCGTCCTGGACACGTGTCCCTTCCCCTCCACGCTCAAGGTGGGCCAGGTCGAGAGGCTCGTAGGCCCGGCATACCCCACGTGGAGCTGCGAAACGTTCGCCGGATTCATCGACCGATTTGGCCTCGATCCCAAGACAAAGGTCAAGGACCTCTCCCGCGGCATGGGCATGAAGCTGCAGCTCGCCTGTGCGCTCAGCCACAATGCCAAGCTGCTCGTTTTGGACGAAGCCACCGCAGGCCTTGATCCCATGGCGCGCGAGGAACTGCTCGACGAGTTGCTTGCCTTTGTCGCCGACGGCCAGCACAGCGTGCTGCTCTCGAGCCACATTACATCCGACCTCGATCGCACTGCCGACCGCGTCATCTGCATCGATAACGGCTCGATTGTGTTTGACCTGCCGCGCGAGGACATTACCGACCGAGCCGGCATCGCCCACTGCACCCAAGCACAGGCCGCCGAGCTTATGGCTTGCGTCGAAGGCGCCCGTGCCGTCCACCACGCCTATAGCGTGGACGTGCTCGTGCCCAACCGTCGCGATACGCTCGAGGCCTTCCCCGAGATTCCCTGCGATCGGGCAACCATTGATGACTATCTTCGCCTCATGCTGAAAGGGGCTTTGAAATGAAACGCGCCTTTATGTCCGACCTCGCCATCGTTCACACGCTCGTCCCGAGCATCGCGGGTGTCGGCCTGTTCATGTTCGTCGTGTTGACCCTCGCCAACGCATCGGACGGTGACTCTGGCATGAGTGCCGGCGCCTGCGCGGTCAGTGCCATGTCGCCTATCATGGTCATGAATTCGCTGGCCGGCTTCGACAACCAAAACGGATGGGAGCGTTATCGGGCAACGCTGCCCCTCTCGCGCAAAGACATCATCTGCGCACGCTACCTGAGCATCATTGTCTTCTCGGCTGTCATGGCGTGTGCCGCCGCGCTTCTGAGCATCGTCTCTATCCCGCTCTTCAACAGCGCGGGTATCCCCTCGACGGGACAGACCGTCTTTGAGATCACAATCGCTTCGACCGCGTCCATGCTCATTTCCCTCATGATGGTGTTTTTGGCACAGCCGCTGTTCTTTCGATTTGGACACATGGAGGCGCTGCGCCTTTCCGTCGGCCTGTTTGCCCTGCTCGGGTGCCTTGCCATGGCAGCGCTGAGCTCCTCCAACCCCATCAGCAACTGGCTCATGTCGATTGCCGGGGCGAATCCCGATCCCGCCGTCCTCGGCTGCCTGTGTGCAGGAATCGCGGTATTGGCCCTCGTGCTATGTGCACTTAGCTGCATCGTCAGCACCAAGGTCTACCGGGCACGCGACCTGTAGGCGAGCGCGGTATCATCGGGCATGCGCCGCAGATCTGGCGCGGTCTATTATGAGGAGGTGTCCAACCCGTGTCGTGGGTTACGGCAGCATTTGCATCGGCTTTCTTTGCCGGCATCACATCCATTTTGGCCAAATGCGGCATCAGGCACACCGACTCCGATGTTGCGACCGCCATCCGTACTTGCGTGGTGCTCGTATTTGCCTGGGCAATGGCGAGCATTTCTGGATCCATCGGAGCAATCGGCGCCATTCCCGCCAAGGCCTGGCTATTCCTCACCCTCTCGGGACTCGCCACCGGCGCCTCGTGGATCTGCTACTTTAAGGCTCTCAGTATCGGAGACGTCAACAAGGTTGTACCCGTCGACAAGATGAGCACCGTGCTCGCCGTCCTCATCGCCATTGTGCTGTTTGGTGAGACAGGCAACCTGGCGGTCAAACTCGCGGGAACCGCCGTCATCACGCTCGGCACCTTTTTGATGATCGAGAAAAAGCAGTCCGCCGGCGCAGGGCACAAGCAAGACCGAACCTGGCTCGTTTACGCCCTTGGCGCCGCCGTGTTCGCAGCACTCACCTCCGTCCTCGCCAAGATCGGCATCGAAGGTGTCGAGTCAAACCTGGCTACGGCAATCCGCACCTGCGTAGTACTGGTTATGGCATGGGCGATTGTGATTGCCAAGGGAAAGCTGGAGCATGTCGTGCGCATTGACCCGCGCGAACTCGCGTTTCTCGCGGCATCGGGCATCGCGACCGGCGCGTCATGGCTGCTGTACTACTACGCCATCGCTGCAGGCCAGGTGAGCGTCGTCGTGCAAATCGACAAACTATCGATTGTCGTATCGGTGCTGTTCGCACGCCTGGCCTTCAACGAAAAGTTGTCGCGTCGAAGCGCCATCGGCCTTTTCCTCATCGTGCTGGGCACCGCCGCGCTCACGATTTGGAAGTAGCGTCGGTACCAAGCGGGATCCAGCTCGCCTAGCTCACCCGCAAATCTGTGACAAATGGCACGTCCCCGGCCCGT
>CABRLT010000082.1 GCA_902471785.1 uncultured Collinsella sp. | reverse complement strand
CCCCTTTTTGCGTTTACGGGCTTTTGTCTCACATAGTAGCTGTGTTTTATAACCCTCGTTTGTCGCATCTTCTGCGAACGGGCTACAATAACTTAGTCTGTGCGATATGGAGGTGAACATGGCTGAAGCTGGTATCGGCGTTGATATCGTCGAGATTTCCCGCATGAAATCAATTCTTGAAAAGACGCCGTCGTTTGCTCGGCGTGTGTTTACCGAAGAAGAGCGTGCGTATTGCGATGCATCATCGCGTCCCGCTGCTCACTATGCGAGCCGCTTTGCTTCGCGCGAGGCGGTACTTAAAGCTCTCGGCACGGGTTTTAGTCAAGGCGTGGGTCGCAAGGATGTTTCGGTTACGCGTGATAAACTCGGCAAACCGAAGGCGCTGCTTTCGGGCCGTGCTCTCGAGATCGCTCAAGAACTGGGTGTTGTTGAAGTCGCTCTTTCCATTACGCTTACAGGAGATTTGGCCGTTGCGAATGCCATCGCGATTACCGAAGATGCTCGGCCTAAGCCAAAAGAGGAAAAGGTGAGCACCAAGAAACGCGTAGCGCAGACATTTAAAGAGGCTCGCTCTGTTTTAGATGAGCTTGAGCAGCTGCAGAATTCAGCATTGACGGAGCACCTGGGCGATGCTTCGCAAGATACGCTAGGAGCATAGATGAAACCGGTTTTGAGTACCGAAGAAGTCGTTCGTCTCGAGGATATCATCGAACGCGAAGGGACTTCGAAGGCCGAGCTTATGGAGCTAGCGGGTGAGTTTGCCGCCAACGAGGTCTTGAAGCTCAATCCCGATCGGGTTCTCGTTCTGGTCGGTTTTGGTAATAATGGCGGCGACGGTTGGGTTGCCGCCGATATCCTGAGCCATAAGGGTGTGGACGTGGATATCGTTTCTCCGGTTGAGCCGGATGAGATTCCTGCTGCTCTGGCACGTCATGTTGCTCGTCGTACTGCCGGCCGCGATGTGCACGTTTGCGTCGGCCCCTCGCGTGACGAACTCGAGGTTTTGATCGATAAGGCCGATGTTGTTGTCGATGCCATTTTTGGTACCGGTTTCCACGGAAATCTGCGTGCGCCGTTCTCCATCTGGATTCCTACGGTCAATGAATGCGCCGATTGTGTCGTATCCATTGATGTTCCCTCGGGCCTGAATGCCGAGACGGGCGTTGTTGATGACGACTGCATTCGTGCCGAGCATACGGTGACGATGATTGCGCCCAAGATTGGTCTGTATAGCGCTGATGGTCCTGAGTATGCTGGCGATTTGATCTGCGGCAATCTTTACGACCGTCTTGACGAGGTCATCGATGATGTCGACCACGCCGCCGAGATTGTCGAGCCCGGTGACTTAGTTGATTACTTTGTCCCACTACCTACGAATATCGATAAGTATTCCCGTGGCTCTGTGCTTATTGTCGCCGGATCTGCGCAATATCCTGGTGCTGCCATTATGGCGGCCAAGTCTGCAGCTCGCGCGGGTGCTGGTTACGTGGCAGTCGCGGCTCCTGACGCCTGCGCCAATCTTATTCGCATGGCACTTCCTTCGATTCCCGTCTTTGCTATTCCGTCTGATTCCCGCGGCTCCTTTGGCGCCGCTGCGCGCATGACTGTGTGCGAGATTGCAAAGAAGTACAGCTGTGTACTGTGCGGTCCCGGTATGACGACATCTGCCGGCGCTATGCAGGTGGTTTCGGGTTTGCTCGAGCTTGATGTGCCGCTTATCTTGGACGCCGATGCACTCAACTGCCTTGCTAAGATTGCCATTGACGGTATTGATAGTAATCCCGAGATGTATCGTCGCGAGCAGCCGTTGGTTATGACGCCGCACTATCGTGAACTTTCGCGTCTGGTTGCCGGTGACGAGGTGAACGACCTTGGTACTGCGATTGCAGCCGCGCAGAAGGTTGTCTGGGCTGCAGGCTCTGACAATCTGGTGGTCATTGCCAAGGGGCCGACGACGGCTATCTGTGGCGTTGAGCGTGTGCTGCTGCCGCTCTCGGGTCCGGCTTCTCTGGCAACTGCCGGTTCGGGTGATGTTCTCGCGGGTATTTTGGCCGGCACGCTTGCCACCATGCGCGACGAGATGGATCGTTGGGAGTTGCTGTATTCGTACGCCGTCGCACTTCACAGCTACGCCGGTTTTGCCGCGGCGACGGAGTATGGTGAGAAGAGCGTTATCGCGACCGATCTTATTGACTTGATCGGTCCTGCCATGGAACTGGCGGCAAAGGATGCGCTCGAAGATCTGGGAATCATGGACGAAGGGTCGGATGACTAATCATGAATAAAGCCGATTTGACGCGCTGGTCCTGGGTCGAGATCGACCGCGGGGCGCTCCGTCGCAACACGAGGGCCTATAAGAACTTGCTGAATCCACGTCAGCGCCTGTGCTGCGTGGTCAAGGCCGATGCTTATGGCCATGGAGCTGTTGAGTGCGCCAAGATCATGTATTCGGCCGGTGCCGATATGTTTGCCGTGGCGATGGTTAACGAGGGCGTTGAGCTCCGACAGGGCGGGATTACGAAACCCATTCTCATCCTAAGCGAGCCGCCTATCGAGGCCATTCCGACGTTGCTCGAGTTTGATATCATGCCTTCGGTCTATACGTCTGACTTTGCTCTTGCGTATGGCGAATGTGCCGTCGCGGCGGGCAAAGTGGGCAAGTATCATCTCGCCATCGAGACGGGCATGAATCGTATCGGCGTTCACTACACGCAGGTGCTCGACTTTGTCCGCGGTATAAATTTCCATCGCGGTATTCAGTGCGACGGCGTATTTACGCACTTCGCCACGGCCGATGAACCTTCGGGCTGGGACTACAAGCTGCAGTGTCAGCGCTTTACCGAGGCCGTTCAGGCCATTAAGGATGCGGGTTTTGAGTGCGGTATCGTGCACTGCGCCAACACGCCGTCCTCGATGCTCGACCCCTCGATGCATTTTGATATGATCCGCGCCGGCGTTGGCTTGTATGGCATGCAGCCGTGCGAGCTGAGTGGCCGCGTGATGCAGCTTGATCCCGTTATGAGCGTCCATGCGCGTGTGACGCGCGTGGCACACCCTGCGATGGGTGAGGGCGTGGGCTACGGTTTTACCTACCGCGTACCGCGTACGCGCGTTCAGATCTGCACGCTGCCGATCGGTTATGCCGATGGCCTATCGCGTACGCTTTCCAATCGTATGGATGTGCTGTATCGCGGCGAGCGTGTGCATCAGGTTGGCAATATCTGCATGGACCAGTTTATGGTCGCCATTCAGTCCAACCCGGCACACGAGATTCCCGAGGCCGAGTATGGTGACGAGATGATCATTGTCGGCCGCGATGGCGATGCCGAGATCACTATGGACGAGATGGCCCGACTGCGCGGAACGATTAACTACGAGGTCGCCTGCGGCTTTGGCATGCGTCTCGACAAGGTCTACGTGTAGGAGCCGCTATGGGCGTCATGCACATCCCCGGCCATACCCATCAGGCACCACGTGAGGTCGCACTCGAGGAAATTGAGGCCGTTCTGGGCGATTGTCACCTCTGCCAGCTCTACCAGTCGCGTCACAATATCGTGTTTGGCGTGGGAAACCCCCGCGCTCGCGTGATGTTTATTGGTGAGGCGCCGGGCCGCAATGAGGATTTGCAGGGCGAGCCCTTTGTGGGGGCGGCAGGCGAGGACCTCAACGGCATTTTGTCGCTGGCGGGTCTTAAACGCGAAGACGTCTACATTGCCAATGTGCTTAAGTGCCGCCCGCCGGGAAACCGCAATCCGCGCCCCGAGGAAGTGCTGGCTTGCTCGCCGTTTTTGCGTGAGCAGATTCGAAGCATCTGGCCCGATATTATCGTGACGCTCGGCAACCCCGCGACGCACTTTGTGCTTAAGACCGAGATTGGCATTACTAAGCTGCGCGGCAGGTTCCACCAGATGGGGCATTTTGTAGTAATGCCCACGTTCCATCCGGCAGCAGCGCTGCGCAATCCGGCGTGGCAGGAGCTGCTGGAGGAAGACTTTAAGATGCTGGGCGACTATCTGGAGCGACATCCCGCACCAGAGGACGCCTCGGAATAATAAGGAGCATATATGTCCCTGGAGCGCCTGGGGGTAGGTACTTACAAAACGACTTGCGCTGCCGATACGGAGTACTTTGGCGAGCTAATTGCACCGTGCCTTGAGGACGGCGATGTGCTCATCCTGACCGGTGGCCTGGGAGTGGGCAAAACTCACTTTACCAAGGGCGTCTCGCGCGGGCTGGGCGATGAGCATATGGTTACGAGCCCTACGTTTGCGCTCATGGCCGTTCACGATCAAGGTCGTATTCCGCTGTTTCACTTTGATCTATACCGCCTGGAGCATGCCTACGAGCTCGAGGATACGGGCATTTTCGATGTGCTGGGCTATGAGGGTGCTTGCCTGCTGGAATGGGGCGAACAATTCCAGGACGAGCTGACGGATGAGTATCTTTCGGTGACGCTCAAGCGTGATGAGGGCGACAGCGATGTGCGAACGATAACGCTCGAGGCACACGGTGACCGCGCAATGGAGCTTTCCCATTTGATTGATAAGGCTGTACAAGATGAGCTTGCATAACGACAACGCGCTGGTGGTGGCGCTCGATACCTCGACCGACATGCTTGCCTGCGCGGCAAGCTGGATTGATGGGCAGACGGGCGAGACGAAGCTCGTGAGTGGCGACCACATGTGTCGCCGTCACGCCAACGTTGAGCTCGTGAATACCGTTGATGGCGTGCTGGCTCAAGCCGGTCTGGATCGCAGCGATGTTGGTTACTACGTGGTCGGCCGCGGCCCGGGGTCGTTTACGGGTGTGCGCATCGGCATCTCCACTGCCAAGGGCCTCGCGCGCGGTGCCAATGTTCCACTGCTGGGCGTGTCGACGCTCGACGCTTGCGCTTGGACGGCGTGGAAGGCTGGCGTGCGCGGCAAGCTTGGTATCTTGGCCGATGCTATGCGCGGTGAGGTATATCCGGCGCTGTATATGCTGGTCGATGAGGGTCCCGAGCGTCAATTTGAGCGCGAACACGTGGTCAAGGCCGCCGTGGCGCTCGATGAGTGGCGCCGAGCAGCGGACTGGGACCAGGTTCAGCTGACCGGTGACGGTCTCGTGCGCTATGGCAAGCTGCTGGGTGAGGACGAGACCGTCCGCTGCGTGGAGCGCGACCTGTGGTGGCCTTCGGGCGAGGGCTTGCTGCTCGTGCACGCTGCGGGTGACGGCGATCCGGCTCGCGTCCTGCCGATTTACACGCGCCTTTCGGATGCCGAGGAAAACGAGCGCAAGCGTCTTGGTCTTGCCGAGAGTGCGCAGAGCGAAATTACGGGCGTTGCCGATGAGCTCGCCGGTCGTCATCTGCAGTTCCGTCCCATGGGCGCGGCGGATGCCGAGGGCGCGAGCGCGCTAGAGGCTGCCTGCTTTGAAGGTGCCGGACACGAGGCGTGGACGCCGGGCATGTTCCTGTCCGAACTGGGCGAGGACGTCGCTGCGCCGCGCAGTTGGTGGGTGGCACACGACGACGGCAAGCTGCTGGGCCTTGCCGGCGGTATGGTCGTGGACGGTGATGTGCAGATTCTGGATGTCGCCGTCGACTCGGCACATCGCCGTGAGGGCATTGCCCGCAAGCTGCTGTCGCATGTGAGCTATGATGCCCAGATGCTCGGCTGCACCACGGCTTCGCTCGAGGTCGAGGACGGCAACGAGGGCGCGATTGCGCTCTATGCCGCTCTGGGCTTTACCGAGGTGGGTCGTCGTCGTGGCTACTACGGTGTCGGCAAAGACGCCATCGTCATGACGGCCCCACTTCCCCTCGTACTTCCGGTCGATAACGCCTCGCCCTAGCCGACGGCAGCCGAGC
>CABRLT010000081.1 GCA_902471785.1 uncultured Collinsella sp. | reverse complement strand
CCTTGACCTCAATCCACGCGGTCTTTCCCTTGGCAACGGAGACCTTGACCTTCGTTACCTCGTTTTCTTCCTTTTTAGCCGTCGTCTTGGTGGCGTCCGAATCGGTCGACTCATCCGTCGCCTCATCGGTGTCTTCGTCCTCGTCGACCGTTTCGGTCTTCTTAGAAGACTTCTTGGTCGTCGTCTTGGTAACAGTGGGCGTCTCGGGCGTGGTCTCGGGCGTCGAAGATGCGCAGCCACGCAGAAGTACCACGATGAGCACGATCAGCAGCAACGCCACGGCACCGATACCTGCGTAGACGATACGCGGATCGAGCCCGTTGTTTTGAGGAGCACGGGAACCGCCGCGTCCACGACTGGAACTGCTGCGGCCGCCTCCCTGAGGCATACGACCACGATTGCTATCGGAACGGCCGCGATAGCCACCCTGGCCCTGAAGGCTGCGCTGACCCGAGCGGGGCGCAAGCTCACCGCGGCCTTGATAGCCACGCTGGCCCGAACGCGAAGCCGAAGAGCGCTGGCCATACGGCTGTGATTGAGAGCGAAGACGCGGCGTCACCTGCGTGGTATCGGCATCCGCATAGCCACCGCGAGAGCGTCCCATAGAGGCACCACGGTAACCGCGATCGGAATAGCCGCCGTCGCCGTAGCCGGCACGAGGGTCACGCGCCACGCCGCGGGCAGCGGGAAGTGCACGGTCCTCGGGCATCGGCGTACTGCGGAACCGGTCACGCTGCGAGCGAATCTCCTCGCCCGAACCCGTCTCGGTAATATAACCGGCCTGCTGAGGACGCTGTCCATAGCGGGTCGAACGACCGCCCTGAACCATCAGGAAGCGCCCGTTATCGACTGAGGAACGCGAATTGACGTAGCCGGCGGCGTCCTGAAAACGACCGCCCTGCTGCGACGTCTCGCGCTCGTATGCCATCAGCTCGTCAAAGTAGGCATTGACGACCTCGCGCGGATTGAGGCCCAAAAAGCGAGCATAGCTCGAAATCATGCCCTGCGCATAGCCGCGCGGCGGCATCGAAGCAAAGTTACCGGTCTCGAAAAACTCGATGATCTGCGGCCTGATTTTGATGGTGTTGGCGACCTGCTGAATGGAAAGGCCCATTCGGCGACGCTGCTCGAGCAGCATGTCACCAAAGCGTGCAGCCATCAGAATCCTCCAAACTCACGATCTTCACATGCCATCTCGGCGTCGACAGATTCCAGCGCGGCAAGCCCCTCCTCGTCCAACAGGACCTCGCGCGGCTTAGAACCGTCGGGCGGGCCGACGACACCCTTTTCTTCCAGCATGTCCATAATACGCCCGGCACGCGCATAGCCAACCTTCAGACGACGTTGCAGGCCAGATGTGGAGCCAAGCTGCGATTCCACCACAATATGGGCGGCTTCCCAAATGAGCGGATCATCGTCTTGCGGCTCGGCGACTCCGGTGCGGACAATGCCGCCGCCACCAGCCATGGACATGGAAGCGGGCGCCACGGCGGACAGAATCTCCTCGTGGTAGTCGGGCTCGCTCTGCGACTTAACGAACTCGACAATCTCGTTGATTTCGTCGTCCGAGACAAAGCAGCCCTGGATACGGCGGGGCTTGCCCCAGTCGACCTTGGAGAACAGCATGTCGCCCAAACCGGTGAGCTTCTCGGCACCCATCTGGTCGATGATGACGCGCGAGTCGATGCCCGTGGCGACGTTAAAGGCGATGCGGTTGGTGATGTTGGCCTTGATAAGGCCCGTCACCACGTTGGAGCTGGGGCGCTGCGTGGCAACGATAAGGTGAATACCGGCGGCACGGCCCAGCTGTGCAATACGAACGATCGAGGCCTCGACATCCTTACCGGCGACCATCATCAGGTCAGAGAGCTCGTCAATGATAATGACCAGGTAGGGCATCTTTTGCGGCGGGTTGTCGTAATGCTCAAACTCGCCAGCAGCCTGCTTTTCGTTGTAGGTCGAGATCTTACGCACGTTGAGACGTTCGAAGACCTTCAGGCGACGCTCCATCTCGGACACGGCCCATTGCAGAGCGCTCGCGGCTTGCTTGGGCTCGGTCACCACGGGCACATAGAGATGCGGCAGACCGTTATAGCCCGCAAGCTCAACGCGCTTGGGGTCGACCATGATCAGGCGAACGTCCTCGGGAAGGGCGCGCATGAGCAGGGTCGTGATGATGGAATTGATCATCACCGACTTACCAGAACCGGTCGTACCGGCGATCAACAGGTGAGGCATCTTGGCGAGGTCGGCGACAACAGGCGTGCCCTCGGCGTCGCGGCCGATGGCAAGCTCGAGCGGACCGCCCTTCACATAGCGCAGCACGTCGCCCAGATTGACGTTCTGGCGCTTGCGGTTGGGAATCTCGATGCCCACGAGCGAAGTGCCGGGAATCGGGGCAAAGATACGCACCGACTGGGCAGCGAGCGAAAGCGCGATATCGTCCTCGAGGCTCGAAATCTTGCTCACGCGCTCGCCCTCGCCAGGTTGCAGCTTAAAGGTCGTCACCGTGGGGCCGGCGATCCAGCCGACCACGCGGGCACTGCGGCCAAACTCAAGCAAGGTGGATTGCAGTGACTCAGCGGTCTGCTCCAGCTCCTTGTCCGAAGACGCGGCGGAAGCCGACTGCGGGTTGGCATGCAAGATTTCGAGCGGCGGAAGCTTGAGGCCGTCCTCTTCTTCGCCCTCGATATCTGCGGCGCCGTCGTCCACTCCCCCATCACGAGCCGCAGCCGATTCGATAGCACTCGTGGCAGGCGCACCGGCAACCTTGGGATGCTTCAGGAAGTCGGGAATCTGAGGTGCGGCCGAGACGGGATTCACGACAAACGGCGGCTCGGACTCGTCGATCTTATCGGAGTCGTCTTCCATCGAAAGCTGGCCGGTTACCTGGCCGCGCTTTGCATGGCGACGCGGCAGCAAAGTTGTCTTTGCGGTCTCAATCGGACCCTCGTCGTCCTCGTCATCGCCCTCGGTGAGCTCAATCTCGCTATCGGACCAAGACGGGTCGGGCTCACTCGTATTGAGCTTAGGCGCAGCCTTGCCCTTCTTGGCATGGCGACGCGGCAGCAGCGTGGTCTTGGCCCGCTCGGCTTCAACCGACTCAGATACGTCAACAAACGGGTCATCGTCCTCGTCGTCATCCAAAACCGGGTCGACATCGCCACCCATGACCGTGGTCACCGCGGCGTCAGTCCCCTTCTGGCGCAGAATGCTAAGGTGCGGACGGGCGACGCCGGGAACCGACAGGGCCTCTTCATCGCCCCACGGGCTCGCGTTGACATCGGCACGACGGCGCTCGGCAAAATCGGCAGCGCGATCACGTGCGGAGCGCAAAACGCCACCCACCGAAAAGCCAATGATGACCAGGCCAACGACGACAAGGCCCAGCAAGACAACCATAGCGATAGGTTTACCCAGGGCGTTTTGCAAGGCACTTGCGATAAAGGCGCCAATGTAGCCGCCCGAGGCGGAAAGGTTCTGCGGCGTAAACATGAGGTCGCACGAGTCGGTCGTACCCGGAACCATCAACGATAGGATAGAAACAATGGCCACAAAGACCACGGCACCACCCGCGACCGAGCGAATGTTGAGCGGCGAGTCCTCACCCAAAAAGAGCGTGGCGGCAAACAGCAAGATGACGATCGGCAGCACGTAGGCGCCCAGACCAAAGCCGAGGTGATAGAAACCGGCAACCGCAGCTGTCACGGGTGCCGTTGCCGGAGAAATCACGGCAATGAAGGACGCAATCGCCAAAACGGCAATGATAACGCCGGCGATATCGCGATTGGCCGAAGGCTCGACCAGGGGTTCGAACTCATCGAACTCGGACTCGTGGCCCTTATTGGCACGCAGATGGGAACCGGCACCCTTAGCAGATGCCGGTTGGTTGTTGGCTTTATTGCCTTTGGCGTTTTGTGCAGATCCGCGCGCCAAACTAAACCTCCATGACGACCGGGATGATCATCGGACGGGTACGCGTACGGCTCCAAATAAAGTTGGAGAGCGAATCGCGCACGGCCTTGCGAATGGCATCGGAGCCGCTGCTGGTAAAGCTAAACTTGCCCTTCTCGATCGTCTTCATGATGGATGCGGAGGCATCCTCGGAGAACTGGTCATCGATGGCAAACGAGACGCCGCGGCCCGAGAACTCGATAGCCTCGATCTTCTTGTGCTTGAGCGAGACGATGGCAACGGCCGTGACCATACCGTCATTGGCGAGCTTCTGGCGATCGCGCAAGACGATGGGGTCGGTATCGCCGATACGCAGGCCGTCGACGTAGACGACACCGGACTCGACGGGCGTACCGCGCTTGACGATACCGCCGCGCATCTCGAGCGTGTCGCCGTTATCGAGGATAAAGATATGATCGTCCTTAAGACCCATCTTACGGGCCAGCTGGGCATGGGCGCGCAGATGCACGGCCTCACCGTGAACCGGCATAAAGTACGTGGGCTTGGCCATGGCCATCAGGAGCTTGAGCTCCTCCTGGCTACCGTGACCGGAGACGTGGACGAGAGCGCGGTTCTTATCCCACACGTCGCAGCCGAGCTTAGCCAGGCTGTTGACGACCTGCTGGACGGCTTTCTCATTGCCGGGAACAGGAGTTGCCGAGAGGATAACGGTATCGCCCTCGTGGATGGAGAGCGTCTTGTGCTCGCCATTGGCCATGCGGGACAGGGCCGACAGCGGCTCGCCCTGCGAACCAGTGCACATGACGACGATCTTGTCGTCAGGCAAATTATCGATATCAAAGGCATCGATAATATCGGCATCGTCGATGTTGAGGTAGCCCAGCTCGCGCGCCACGCGGGTGTTCGTGAGCATGGAGCGACCGGTCACAACGACCTTACGGCCGCACTTGCGGGCAGCATCGCAGATCTGCTGCAAACGATGGATGTGGCTCGAGAACGACGCTACGAACACGCGACCCGGGGCGTTCTTGATGGCGTGTAGCAAGTTGGGACCGACCTCGGCCTCGGACTTGGTAAAGCCGGGAACTGTGGCATTGGTGGAGTCGGAAAGCAGCAGGTCGATGCCCTGCTTGGCAAAGCGACTGATAGCGGCATAGTCGGGCGTGACACCATCGATGGGCGTCTGATCGAGCTTAAAGTCGCCGGTGTGCATAACGGTGCCCTGGTTGGTGCGAATGAAAACGCCCAGAGCACCGGGGATGGAGTGCGTCATCGAGAAGAAGTCGAGCGAGATGCCACCGAGGTTGACATGGCTGCCGCCCTTGACCTCGCGGAACTTGGGCGCGCGGATGCGGAACTCAGAAAGCTTGCCCTCGATAAAGCCAAGCGTCAGCTTGCTCGAAAAGATGGGCACCTTATTGTTGAGGTCCTGCAGCAGGTACGGAAGCGAACCGGTGTGGTCCTCGTGGCCGTGGGTGACGACGATACCGCGGAGCTTCTCCTCGTTCTCCAGAACATAGGTGTAGTCGGGAAGCACCAGGTCAATACCGGGCTGGGAATCGTCGGGGAACATGAGGCCAGCGTCAACGAGCACCATGTCGTCGCCGCATTCGAAGACCGTCATGTTCTTGCCGATGCCGTCAAGGCCGCCGAGCGGAATGATCTTCAAGGGAGATGATTTTTTAGCTGCCATAGGTTCGTGTGGTTTCCTTTCTTCGAAACGGGTCTGGAACAACCGACGGGGCGCTTCTGGCAAACCGACCGCCGGGAACGTATAAACATGCATCACAGAGTCGATGCAATAACCAAAATATGATACCCATTTGCACGAGCACAGACCACCCATGCATCAAAGCCCCATCTGAACCGGTCTATCCTGCCGGTCTGGGCCCATCGGGGGCCGGGGCGGGTTAAGTTTGCTGCTCTACAGTCCTGCGC
>CABRLT010000080.1 GCA_902471785.1 uncultured Collinsella sp. | reverse complement strand
AAACCTCATCGGCAGAAAACGCCGGGAAGGACGTCGCCTCAAAGTCGAGCTCGACAGGCGCATCGGTGCGAATGGTTGCGACCTTGCGGCTCAGCAGCGCATCGTCGATGTGCGCACGCAGGTTCTCGCCCATCTTGCCCTTGACCTCGTCAGCATGCGCGATGACCTCGTCCAAGCTGCCGTACTGTGCGATGAGCGCGCTCGCCTTTTTGGGGCCGATGCCCGGTACGCCGGGAATATTGTCCGACGTATCGCCCTTCAGACCGTAAAAATCGGGCACGAGCGCCGGCGTGATGCCGTGATACAGATCATCCACGCTCTCAGGTGTCATAATCGCTACGTCGGATAGGCCCTTGCGGGTCGAGACCACGTTGACGTGCTCGGTCACAAGCTGATACATGTCGCGGTCGCCGGTCACCAGCAGCATGTCGCAGCCTGCCTCCTCACCCAGGCGCGCCATGGTTCCCAGGATATCGTCGCCTTCCCAGCCCTCGGACTGCAGAATCGGCACGTTGAGCGCCGTGAGCAGCTCCTTGATCATCGGAAACTGCGCGTGCAGATCGGGATCCATGGGCGGACGCTGCGCCTTATACTGCGGCAGCATCTCCATGCGCACGCGCGGCTTGCCCTTGTCAAACGCCACGACCACACCGTCGGGGTTAAAGGCGTCGATCATCTTGAGAAACATGTTCAGAAAGCCAAAGATCGCGTTGGTGGGGCGACCGTCCGGCGCGTTCATGGTCGGCGGCACGGCGTGGAAGGCGCGATGCATGAGCGAGTTGCCGTCGATAACGGCAAAGGTGCGGCGCTTGTCAGACATATTGAATACCTCGCTTTGGGCTGGGCACGGTTTGCTCACTCCAGTTTACACGCTCCCCGCCCCGCGGCCACTGCACATCAAGCTCCCCTGCCGCCGCGAGCCCGCGCGTGATACGATGGCTCACGGTACATCAACCAGCACGATCGATCCGAAAGGAGCCTGCGTCATGGAGCGTCCCTGCGCATGGAAAAAGTACACGCCACAGCAAGTCGAGGAGCTCGAGGAGCTTTGCCGCGGCTATAAGCAGTTTTTGAGCGAGAACAAGACCGAGCGCCTGTGCGTCAAGGCCGGCATCAAGATGGCCGAGGAGGCGGGATACGTCGACCTGGAGACCGTGATCGCCGAAGGCCGCGAGCTCAAGGCAGGCGACAAGGTGTACGCCGCCAACCACGGCAAGGACCTTATGCTCGTCAACCTGGGCACCGCCCCGCTCGAGCAGGGCTTTAACATCCTGGGCGCCCACGTGGACTCGCCGCGCCTGGACCTTAAGCAGAATCCCGCCTTCGAGGCCGGCGACATGGCCTACCTCGACACGCACTACTACGGCGGCGTCAAGAGCTACCACTGGGTAGCCTCCCCGCTCGCACTCGTGGGCGTCATCTGCAAAAAGGACGGCACCACCGTCGACATCAACATCGGCGACAAGGCGGACGACCCGGTCTTTACCATCTCCGACCTGCTGATTCACCTCTCGAGCGAGCAGATGTCCAAGCCTGCCAAGGACGCCGTCGATGCCGAGATCCTCGACGTGATCGTGGGCGGCCGCCCCGTCAAGTTTGACGAGGACGACAAGGACGCCCCCAAGGAGCCCGTCAAGCAGATGTTCCTGGACATCCTCAAGGAGCAGTACGACGTCGAGGAGGAGGACTTCCTCTCCGCCGAGATCGAGGTCGTGCCCGCCGGCCCCGCCCGCGACATGGGCCTCGACCGCTCCATGATTCTGGGCTATGGCCATGACGACCGCGTCTGTGCCTACCCCTCCATGCTCGCCCAGATCAACGTCACCAACGTGGAGCGCACGAGCATCACGCTCATCGTCGACAAGGAGGAGATCGGTTCCGTGGGTGCCACCGGCATGACGAGCCGCTTCTTCGAGAACACCGTCGCCGAGATCATGACGCTCGCCGGCGAGGATAGCCCGCTGGCCCTGCGCCGCGCACTCGCCCACAGCCGTATGCTCTCCTCTGACGTGTCCGCCGGCTTCGACCCGGGCTACGCCGGCAAGTTCGAAACCAAGAACGCAGCCTTTATGGGTCGCGGCCTGTGCTTTAACAAGTACACGGGCAGCCGCGGCAAGGGTGGCTCCAACGACGCCGACGCCGAGTATGTGGCCCTCGTCCGCGACATCATGGACGAGGCCGGCGTAGACTTCCAGACCTGCGAGC
This sequence comes from uncultured Collinsella sp., assembly GCA_902471785.1. Classification (GTDB taxonomy): domain Bacteria; phylum Actinomycetota; class Coriobacteriia; order Coriobacteriales; family Coriobacteriaceae; genus Collinsella. The sequence continues at coordinate 3,664 of CABRLT010000080.1, read as the reverse complement.
TCGGTCGCGTCAACGCGGGCGGCGGCGGCACCATCGCCTACATCATGGCCAAGTACGGCATGAACGTCATCGACTCCGGCGTTGCCGTCCTGTCCATGCACGCCCTGTGGGAGGTCGCCAACAAGGCCGACATCTACGAGGCCTACCGCGGCTACAAGGCCTTCCTCGAGCGCGCCTAACCAACCCTTCATCAGTTGCGGTGAAATACAGATTAAACTGGCCCATAAACGGCCAAAACAGACCGTATTCCACCGCAACTTCCTTTTTTGGCAGAGGAGAGTCCATGCTGCAGGCCATCATTTCGCCCGCCAAGCAAATGCGCGCGGCCCAAGATGCTTTTGAAGTCCTGGGCATTCCACCTTTTGCGCACGAGACGGCTCGCCTCCACCGCGCACTGCTAGATATCGAGCGGAATGAAGGCAGCGGCGGCCTGCAGGCCCTTTGGAACGTGAGCGACAAACTGCTGGGGCCTTGCCTCAACACCCTGCATGAGTTCAGGCCCATCCTGAAAAACGGCGATCTCGACAATCCCGCACTCGCCCGTCACCTCTCCCCCGCCGTCATGTCCTATCACGGCATTCAATACCAGAGCATGGCGCCCAAGGTGATGGATTCCGCGCAGCTCGACTGGCTACAAAACCATCTCTGGATCCTCTCGGGCCTTTACGGATGCGTACGCCCCTTTCATGCCGTTGAACCGTATCGGCTGGAGATGGGCGCGAAGCTTGCCGTCGACGGTGCCCGAGACCTCTACGCGTTTTGGGGCGACAAGCTCGCACGGGCTATCGCTCCGGCAGGCTCCAACGCTACGATCGTCAACCTCGCCAGCGCGGAATACGCCAAAGCCGTTCTGCCCCGCCTCACCACCGACGTCACGGTCGTCACATGTCTCTTTGGCGAAGGTGTCCGCAACGGCAAGCCCATCCAGCGCTCGACCGCCAGCAAAAAGGCGCGCGGCTCCATGGTGCGCTGGATGGCAGAAAACAAGCTCAAGGATGCAAGCGAGCTCACCGCGTTCGACGTAGGTTATCGACACTTTCCCGAGCTTTCAAATAAAAACACTTTGGTCTTCCTGAACGAACAGGCCTTGTAGGACCACCGCTACTTTTGAATGTGCTGCCTAGGCACGGCGTCTATTCCGCCAGACCGTCGGCTTTGGCAATTTCATTTATCGAGCCGTCCTGATAGGTAATCTTGACATGCTCCACCTCGGATACCTTGACGCCCGACGGGGGCTCCAGGCGCCATTCCGTCAGCGCGATATCCATCGTCGTGGGCACATCCCCTTTATCTTTGAGCTCGACTGACAGCGTCTTAAGCGACGCATCGAAGGTCACGCGCTCGATCTCTTCACCAGGAATGGATCCGCCACTCAGCTGCAACTGCACAAACTCGTTGCGCGGATACCAATAGTCGCCCGGCGCGGCAACGGTATTGCCGCCCGCGACCTTCACTGTCATGATCGGCAGGGCATCGTCGGCCTCAAACTCCCACGCAGTGCCGCCGCGACCACCAAACGTCCAGATACAAAAGGCAATCACCAGCACGGCAAGCACCGCAAAACCAATCGCGACCAACCCATGGTGCGCGCGGCTCTCCTCGGCCGATACATCCCATTGCGTCTCACGATATAGATGCTTGTCTTCCATGTTCGCCTCCCCACAGGCACGCTCGTTGGCCCAATCGTACCCATTCAGGCTATACTTGAGCCCATGACATAAACGGGGAGCTTGTAGGACAAGACGGCAGGCTGAGATTGGGCGCGCCCGCCCTGACCCGCAAACCTGATATGGGTAATGCCAACGAAGGGAGCCGTGCCAATGAGCACACAGACCGAGCCCAAGCTCGTCACGCAAATCGACTTCGCCCGCGCCGGGCAAATCACACCGCAGATGAAAGAAGTCGCCGAGCGCGAGCATCGCGACCCCGAGTACATCCGCGAGCGCGTGGCCGACGGCCGCATCGCCATCCCCGCCAACATCGTGCACATCAAAAAGGGCATGCGCGCCTTTGGTGTCGGTGAGGGCCTGTCCACCAAGGTTAACGTCAACCTGGGCATCTCGGGCGACAAGGCCGATGCCGCCGAGGAATGGAAGAAGGTCAAGATTGCCGAGGACTTTGGCGCCGACGCCATCATGGACCTCTCCAACTCGGGCAAGACGCGCCAGTTCCGCCAGCAGCTCATCGACGAGACGCCGCTCATGGTGGGCACCGTCCCCATGTACGACGCCATCGGCTACATGGAAAAACCGCTGGTCAAGCTTACCAAGGATGACTTGTTCGAGGTCGTGCGCGCGCACGCCGAGGACGGCGTGGACTTTATGACCATCCACTGCGGCATCAACAAGTCGGTCACCAAGACCTTTAAGGAGACCGGCCGCCTTATGAACATCGTCAGCCGCGGCGGCTCGCTGCTGTTTGGCTGGATGGAGGTCACCGGTAACGAGAACCCGTTCTATGAGTTCTACGATGAGTTGCTCGAAATCTGCCACGAGTACGACGTGACGATCTCGCTCGGCGACTCCTGCCGCCCGGGCTGCCTCTACGACTCCAACGATGCCACCGAGACCGCCGAGATGATCGAGCTGGGCAAGCTGTGCAAGCGCGCCTGGGCCGCCGGCGTCCAGGTCATGGTCGAGGGCCCGGGTCACATGGCGCTCGACGAGATCGCCGCCAATATGAAGCTGCAGAAGCGTCTGTGCCACAACGCCCCGTTCTATGTGCTCGGGCCGCTGGTGACCGATATCGGTGTGGGCTACGACCACATCACCGCCGCCATCGGTGGCGCCATCTCCGCCAGCTCCGGTGCCGACTTCCTGTGCTACGTGACGCCGGCCGAGCACCTGTGCCTGCCCAACGCCCAGGACGTGCTCGATGGCCTCATGGCCACTAAGATTGCCGCGCACGCCGCCGATATCGCCAAGAAGGTGCCGCACGCCCGCGACATGGACGACAAGATGGGCCAGGCGCGCCGCAAACTCGACTGGGATGCCATGTGGAAGTGTGCTCTCGACCCGGTCACCGGCAAGAAGCGCTACGAGGAATCCCCTGCCGCCACCGAGGGTACCTGCACCATGTGTGGCAAGATGTGTGCCGTCCGTACCGTCAACAAGATCTTCGAGGGCACGACGATCGACCTGGGCATGGAGGATTAGCCGGGTCTCGAAATCGCTTATTTCTCCATACCAACGTCCGTCAATTGTTGACATGTGAACAATTGCTTACATTTGCGTAAAGATTGCATCGCCCGCCCGGGATCGGCATACAGCCGGCCCGGGCATCTTTATAATGCGGGGTAAAAGACCCATTTGAATCCGACCGGACAAGGGAGCGAACATGGATCGCAGTAAAGTACCTGCCGTTCTATCCATCGCAGGATCCGATTCCAGCGGTGGCGCTGGCATTCAGGCAGACATTAAGACCATCACGGCGCACCGTCTGTATGCCGAGACGGCCATCACCGCCATCACAGCGCAAAACACACTGGGCGTCACCGCCGTGCAGGATATCTCGCCAGATATCGTCGCTGCGCAAATTGACGCCGTTTTTGACGATATCCGCCCGAGCGCCGTCAAGATCGGCATGGTTTCGTCCACCGAGATTATCGAAGTTATCGCCGACCGCCTGAGCGCATGGAACGCAACCAACGTGGTCGTCGACCCCG
>CABRLT010000079.1 GCA_902471785.1 uncultured Collinsella sp. | reverse complement strand
TCATGCGGACGGCGCGCGATGCCCAGCAAGACAAGATCGAGGGCCTTTCGCTTGGCGCGGACGATTACGTGGTTAAGCCGTTCCGCCCGCTGGAGCTCATCGCGCGCGTGCACGCTCAGCTTCGTCGCTACACCAGCTACGGTAGCCGTGCACAGGCGGCCGAGTCGCCGACCATCCAGTTCGACGGCCTAGAGATCAACCGCGATGCCCGTTCCGTAACGGTGGACGGTGCGCCGGTTCGCCTCACGCCCATCGAGTATTCCATCTTGCTGTATCTGGTCGAGCATCGCGGCAGTGTGGTGGCCGTGGAGGATCTGTTCCGCGCGGTGTGGAACGAGGATTTTATGCCCGGCTCCAACAATACGGTGATGGTGCACATTCGCCACCTGCGCGAAAAGATCGGCGATGACGCTCAAAAGCCGCGCTTTATCAAAAACGTCTGGGGCGTCGGCTACATAATCGAATAACGCCTTTGATGGTGGGGAAGTGGATATGACAAAAGACGATAGGCAGGCATTCGAGGTGCCCGATCGACTCTTTGAATACGTGAGGTCGGTCGTCGACAACCGCGCGCTTGCAACGGTGCTGCTCTTTTTGCTGAGCCTGCTGCTGATTGGCATCGATAACATCGCTGGAATCTTGGCGGTGCTGCTTGTCGGCTTTTTGCTGATCGATCGATTTGAAATCGTACGCCGCTGCGTGGTGATTGGCGGTGCCGCGTGGGCCATGACGTTGGCGATTGGCGCCATGGCACTCGGCGGCATCGAAGGGCCGGTGCTGTTCGATGCCGGCTTTGTATTCAACATGCTTGGCTTTGTGCTGGCGCTTGCCGCGTGCGTGCTGTTCTTGTGTGGCCGCGCCCTGTACTACCAGGGCTACGAGCAGGGCGAGCAGCATGCCGATTGTGTGCTGGCCGCTCGTATTCAAGATCGCCTGATCGATCACCCCGACACCTGGGACAACATCGACGGCGACTTCCTGGAGGTCGAGGGCGCACTCAACCGTGTGCGCGATCGCGAGCGCAAGGTGCAACAGGCCTTGCGTGACGAGTCTCATCGCAAAGACGATCTGGTCACGTACTTGGCACATGACCTACGCACCCCGCTTGCCAGTGTGGTGGGCTATCTTTCGCTGCTGCAAGAGGCTCCTGAGCTGCCGGTTGAGCAACGTGCGCACTTTACGGGCGTGGCGCTCGACAAGGCGCACCGGCTCGATGCGCTCATCGAAGAGTTCTTCGATATCACGCGCTTTGACTTCCACGATATCGTGCTCACGCGCGGCTATGTTGATCTGGGGTTGCTGCTGGCTCAGGTGACTGACGAGTTCTATCCCATCCTCAACGAGCAGCATAAGGAAGTCCAAGTTGATATTCGCGAGGACCTGACGGTGCTCGTGGATGGCGACAAAATGGCTCGCGTGTTCAACAACATCATGAAAAACGCTATTGCCTATAGCTATGAGGGCTCGACCATCACGATCGAGGCCAGACGCCGGGACGGCGGTGGCGTGCGCGTGCGCTTTATCAATCAGGGCGATCCCATCCCTGCGGCTAAGCTCAAGGTGATCTTTGAGAAGTTCTATCGCCTGGATGCGGCGCGTGCGACCAATCGCGGTGGTGCCGGCCTGGGCCTTGCTATTGCCAAGGAGATCATCGCGGCACACGGCGGTACCGTTGCATGTGAATCGACGCCCGAACACACGATATTCACCATCGAGCTGCCCGCCGCATAGCCAGCGTGCCCTTACAAACACTTGACAATGTGCTCACGTGCGTATGAGCCGCGATTCCTACTATCGATACTGCTGAATTGATATCGATATGGAGGTGTGCGGTATGACGGCTGCTGCGGCTGTGGAGCCCACGGAGCTTGAAGAACTCATGGAAGCGCAGGCCGAGGCCGCGCATGAGCGCGAGGTTGGGGATGCGACTCGCCCCACGGCAGAGGAACTTGCCGCCTCGCCGACGCGCATCGACGTCGAGGGCCTCGACCTGTTCTATGGCGACCACCATGCGCTCAAGGACGTGAATATCAAGATCCGCGACAAGCAGATCACCTCGTTCATCGGGCCTTCGGGCTGCGGAAAGTCTACGTTGCTGCGCTGCTTTAACCGCATGAACGACGGCATCAAGGATTGCCGCATCGAGGGCAAGATTGCGCTCGATGGTCAAGATATCCTGGGCGATTACGACATCTGCCGTTTGCGCCAGCGCGTGGGCATGGTGTTCCAGCGCCCCAACCCGTTTCCCATGAGCATCTACGACAACGTGGCCTATGGTCCGCGCGGCATGGGCGTGCGCGACCGCGCCGTGCTCGATGAGCTGGTCGAGGACTCCCTGTGTCGCGCTGCCCTGTGGGACGAGGTCAAGGACAAGCTCAAAGAGTCGGGCCTGGGTCTTTCGGGTGGACAACAGCAGCGCCTGTGCATCGCCCGCGCACTTGCCGTGCAGCCCGACATTCTGTTGATGGACGAGCCGACCTCGGCACTCGACCCTGTGTCGACGCTGGTGGTGGAGCAGCTGGCCTGCGAGCTCAAAGAGACCTGTACGCTCGTGGTCGTTACGCACAATATGCAGCAGGCGGCGCGTATCTCCGACTCGGTCGCGTTTTTCTTGCTGGGTGAGTTGGTGGAACACGCGCCCACCGCGCAACTCTTCAAGAATCCGACCGATCCGCGTACGGCGGATTATTTGACGGGACGTTTTGGCTGATACCATCTAGTAAAGGTACCTTTAGGGTTAAGATGCGGTCATGCCGGCCGCAAAGGGGTTCAACATGATCTATTACGTCGAGGACGATGACAACATCAGGGATTTGACGGTCTATGCGCTGCGTAAGCAGGGGATCGAGGCCGAAGGCTTTTCGTGCGACGGTGAGTTTAAGGCTGCCGTGGCGCGACGGGTACCCGATGCCGTCCTGCTCGACATCATGCTGCCCGATACCGATGGCTTGGCGATTATGCGTCGCCTGCGCGCCGATCGCCTGACGGCGACGGTGCCCATCATGATGCTTACCGCCAAGGATACCGAGCTCGACAAGGTGATGGCGCTCGATGGCGGTGCCGACGATTACCTGACTAAGCCGTTTTCGCTCATGGAGCTTGCGAGCCGCTGCCGCGCACTGCTGCGTCGCGGCGGCATGGTCAAACAGGCGAGCGATGTGCTCAGCGTGGGCGACATCGTGCTCTCGCCCAGTCATCGCGAGGTAACCGTTGCCGGCGAGCCGCTTAAGCTCACCCTGCGCGAGTTCGACCTGCTCGAGTACCTCATGCGCAAGCCCGGCGTGGTCTTTACCCGCGAGTCGTTGCTGCAGAGCGTGTGGGGCTGGGACTTCGACGGCGGTTCGCGCACCGTTGACGTGCACGTGCAGACGCTTCGCCAAAAACTGGGCGAGCATGCCAGCGCCATCGAGACCGTACGCGGCGTGGGCTACCGCTTGGCCGAGCCTTCTGCCGGTGATGGTGCCGAAGGTGACGACACCGCGGCCACCGCATCGGAGGAGTAACCCGTGGTCTTCGCCCCCCAGGGAAAACATACGCTGTCGCACCGCGTTTTTGTGACGATCTTTGTCTGTGCCATGGCGGTTATCGTGGCGTTTACGGTGCTGGGTGCGTTCTTTGTGCAAAACACCTTGGCGGATGCCACGAGTACCAATCTGGCGCAGGAAACCGAGCTCATTGCTGCCGCTCTCGACGAACAGCAGGAGCCCATCCCGTTCTTGCGTAGCCTTGATCGCGAGGACTTGCGAATCACGCTGATTAACAAGGATGGATCGGTTGCCTACGACAACGAGGCGTCGCCTTCCACACTGCCCAACCATGGCGATCGCCCCGAGGTCATCGAGGCCTTTGAGAGTGGTTCGGGTTCCGCGGAGCGCGCAAGCTCTACGCTCGACGAGATTATGCTGTATCGCGCCGTCGCCCTTGATAACGGCCAGGTTGTCCGCTTGGCGCAGGCCCAGCCTGGCGTTGCGGCGATTTTGCTGTCGATGCTGGCGCCGATGCTGCTTATCGCAGCAGCGGGTGCGGTACTCTCGTTTTTTATGGCGCGCCGCGAGTCCCGTGCCATCATCGCGCCGTTGCAAGAGGTGGATTTGGACCACCCACGCCGTAGCTATGAGCACGCCTATGCCGAGATGGTCCCCATGCTTGAGCGTATCGAGTCGCAGCGCCAGGAACTCAAGCGCCAAATGGCGGTGCTGGCGGACAACGACCGTATGCGCCGCGAGTTCACGGCGAATATCACCCATGAGCTCAAGACGCCGCTTACGGCGATTTCGGGCTATGCCGAGCTCATCGCAAACGGCATGGTCGAGGGCGAGGGCGACCTGCGCAACTTTGGCGGTCGCATCTATCGTGAGGCGGGCCGCTTGGCAGCGCTTGTCAACGATATCCTTACGCTGTCTAACTTGGACGAGGCCGAGCGTGCAACTGAGGGCGAGGCGGTGCCCATTGGTTCCACGGAGCCTATTGAGCTCTCGCGTGCCATCTACGCGGTTGAGCAGCGTCTTGAACAGGTCGCCCGTCAGGCGAATGTGACGATAAGTCATGAGACCAAGCCTGTGGTCATCGAAGGCGTGTCGCGCTTGATTGACGAGCTCATCTATAATCTGGCGAGCAACGCCATCCGCTACAATCGACCCGGCGGTACGGTTACGCTGCAGTGCGACACCAACGACGAAGGCCATCCGTTCCTTGCGGTCGCCGACACGGGAATCGGTATCGCGCCTGAAGAACAGGGCAAGGTATTTGAGCGGTTCTATCGCGTGGACAAGAGTAGGTCCAAGGCGCGCGGCGGAACCGGTCTGGGGCTTGCCATTGTCAAGCATGCGGCCCTGTATCATCACGCCACGCTCGATCTGTCGAGCGAGTTGGGCGTGGGAACCACCATTACGGTGACGTTTCCCATACAGCAGGACGAGCCATTCGCATAGCGATACAACATAGATATTGATGTAGACGCCGCATTTGACTTTCGGGTGCGGCGTTGTTGTGCAATTTTACGATTGCTTCCGACATTTTTACAGGAGAGCCTGTTTCTTATGTATAGAGTTTGGTCTCGGTAAAAAGATGCGATAACATACGGACAGTTTTGTCAATCCGAACTGGGGAAATGAAAGGCAAGCTGCATGACCCTTCTCGAACTGTTCCAGCTGCTGAAGAAGCACCTCAAGCTGGTCATCACCCTTCCGGTGGTCTGCGCGATCGCCATGGGCATCGTGTCCTTCGCCGCGATGGACAACACCTATACCGCGACGACGAGCATGTACATTCTCGCCAAGACCGACGATAGCGGCCAGATGAGCTACAACGATCTCTCGGCGAGCCAGATGCTTTCCAACGATATCGCCACGCTGCTGGATAGCGATAGCGTTAAGAGCGGCGCCGCCAAGGAACTGGGCCTCACCGATCTGGATGACTACAAGGTGTCTGTTTCCTCCGAGACCACCACGCGTGTCATTACGCTTTCGGTTACCGGCACCGATGCCAAGGAGACGGCTGAGGTCGCAAAGGCCATAGCTAGCTCGGTGAGTACGGTCGCTCAGAACGTCGGCGCTGCCCAGAGCATCAACGTTATCGACGAGGCTAAGACCCCCGAAGCCCCCAGCGGCCCCAAGCGCACGCTGTATATTGCCGTCGCGTTCCTCGCCGGTATCTTTATCGCAGTCGCCTATGTCGTTTTGGCAGACATGCTCAATACCCGCATCCGCGGTGCCGAAGAGGCAGAAGAGCTCCTGGGCATTCCCGTTGTTGGCCGAATTCCGGCTATGAAAGGTGGTAAATAGGCATGGCTAAGGCAAAGAACACCGATAAGCTCGTTGTACAGAATGCCGCCAAGACCCTTCTGGCCAACATCCGCTTTGCGAGCGTGGA
>CABRLT010000078.1 GCA_902471785.1 uncultured Collinsella sp. | reverse complement strand
TGCGCCGCCTGCCCATCGAGGACGCCATGGCCGAGGTCGGCTTTAGCGCCGAGGAAATTGCCGAGCGCGTCGAGGAGCTGCGTAACCCCGAGGCCCGTAAGCCTCGCGCGGCAGTGCCCGCGCACGTGCAGACCGGCAACGGCAAGTCCAACTTTGCTGGCAAGCCCTCCCCCGCCGGCAAGTCCAAAAAGAAGAAGTTCTACGCCAGCAAGCCCAAGGGCAAATAACAAAGTTGCGGTGGAATACGGACTGTTTTGCCTGGAATTAGGCAAATTTAGACCGTATTTCACCGCAACTCATAGTGGGATGGCGGACGCCGTCCTACCCTTGGGTGACCAGGCGATAGCCGATACCCACGTGCGTCTGGATATAGCGCGGATGCGCGGGGTCGGACTCGATCTTCTTGCGCAGCGTGCCCATAAAGACGCGCAGGCTCGCCAGGTCGCTCTTAGTTGCCGTGCCCCAAATCTCGTGCAGGATAAACTGGTGCGTCAGTACCTTGTCGGCGTTATGCGCCAGCAGGCACAGGAGCTTATACTCGATCGGCGTCAGATGCAGTTCCTCGCCATCCATCGTGGCGATGCCGGCATCAAAATCGATATGCAGCTCACCGGTATCGAACGAGCCCTCGGAGACAACGCCGCCCGTCTGCGCATACGAAAGGCGCCTGAGCGTCGTGCGAATGCGCGCGAGCAGTTCCTCGACCGAAAACGGCTTGGTCAGGTAGTCGTCGGCACCGGCATCGAGCGCGCGGATTTTGTCCGCGTCCTCGCTGCGCGCCGAGACCACGATAATCGGCATGCCCGACCATGCGCGCACCGACTCCACCACCTTGACGCCGTCCATATCGGGCAGGCCCAGATCGAGCAGCACAATGCTCGGTGCCTGCGATGAGGCGGCGGCGATGGCGGCATGGGCGGTCTCCACGGCCATATGACGCAAGCCGTGCGCCTCGAGCGCGGCAACGATAAGGTTGCGAACGGCGGGATCGTCCTCAACGACCAAGATAAGCGGTTTTACGGCAGAGTTCGGCACGACGCTACTCCTTATCAAACGAAACATCGGCGACGGGAAGCTCAATCGTAAAGACCGAGCCGTGCGGGTCCGCCGCGGCAACCTCTATGCTACCGCCATGTGCCAACGCAATGGAACGGCAGAGCGAAAGACCCAGGCCAACGCTGCGGTGGCTGTCGGCCAGACCATGGTTGGCGGTATAGAACGACTCAAAGATCCGCTCGCGATCCTCGGGTGCGATGCCCGGACCATCATCGGCCACCGAGCACGCCACGCGTCCATCGTCGACGCTAATCGAAATCACGATATGCGAACCCGCGGGCGTATAGGTGATGGCGTTGTTCACCAGATTGACCACCAGCTGCACCATCAGGCGCGCATCGACGTTGACGAGCGCCGGCTCATCGCACGCCACCACCTTAAGGTCGTGCTCGCGCACGGCCGGATTTACGTGGCGCAGCGCCTCCTCGACGATATCGTCCATGAGCTCAAGCGTGGTCGACAGGCGCATACCGCCACCCTCGAGCTTGGTGATGGCGAGCAGATTCTCGACGGTGGCGTTGAGCCACAGCGCATCCGAGCGAATGGATAGAAGCAGGCCGCGGCGCGTCTGGGCATCGAGCACCGCGGTGCCGGTCGAGCCCTGGTCGAGCAGCACATCGGCATTACCCGAAATACTGGTGAGCGGCGTGCGCAGGTCGTGCGAGATGGAGCGCAGCAGGTTGGCGCGCAGCTGTTCGTTTTTGGCAAGCACCGCCGCCTCCTCGCGGGCCTCCATGGCGCGGGCGCGATCGAGCGCCAGCTCGCCTTCGCTCACGATGGCATCGGCAAGTGTCCGCTCCTCATGCGTCAGCACGTCGGGCTCGGCAACGATAGCCAGCACGCCCACCACCGAGGCGGGGTCGCCCGAGCGCGCGAAGCCGTCGCCTGTGCGAACCGTCAGGTAGATGCCATAAAACGCCGAGCCGCCATAGGTGGCATCGAGCGGCGTTCCCACATAGGCGGACGCCGAGAGCCGCGGCGGCATCTGCGGCGCCAGTTCGTGCACCGGTGCGGCATCGCCCACGGCCGTGTATGTCGCACGCGGCAGCAGGTCATCGCCCTCGGCGTCGGCGCTGTACCACACGACCGGGCAGCCCGAAAGACGTGCCAGCTGCGTGGCCATGGCGTGAACGATCTGATGCTGATCGGCGCACCGCTGCAGCATGCGGTTGGTCTCGAGCACCATATGCGTGCGGCGGTCGCTGGCGGCAGCCTGTGCCAAGGCGCGGCGCAGGGCCAACGCAATCGAGCTCGACACAAGCGAGACCACGAACATGATGAAGAACATGCCGGGATAGCCGCGGTCGATAAGCGACAGCGAGTAGCGCGGGTCGACAAACAAGAAGTTGTAGAGCGCCACGGCGGCAGCCGAGCTCAGCAAGCAATACAGGCGACTCCAGGTAAAGAATGCGCACAGCTGAACGGCGAACACATAGACGATCATGATGCTCGGCGCGAGACCCGGATGGTCGAGCAGCGCGCCCACAATCGTCGCCGCGACCAGCAGCCCCACCGATACGCAGGCGTCATACAGAGGAGTGCGGCGCGTCAGCGTTGTGCGCCGCCACCAAAAGCTATCGGCAATATCGCCGTCCGTACGGACGTCCATCAGCGTCCCGCCCCTCTCTCAAAAACAAAAACCACCACAAAGGGGACAGGCACCCTTGTGGTGGTTTCCCCTTGTGGTGGTTCCAAGTGTAAAGCCTTTGCAACCTGCGGTCGTTAGACAAACAGCACGTGCGCGAGCAGTGCGCACACGCACGCCGCGACAAGCACCGTCACCACGATCGAAATCACGCGGTCGGCCATGTCCATGTTGGCCCGATTCGTAAAGAACCGATCTTCGGCGGCATCGGCGCGTACCTCACGCACCAGCTCGGTCGCAAGATCGCAACCGTCAAGCACCTTTGCATCCATGGTTTCCTCCCAGGACTCAATCCCCGTCAATACAAACCCGCCCGTTCGCAGACAAACCTCGAGCGTCGACTACGGCCGCTCATTGGGGGCCAGGCGCTGCATCTTGTTCACGGCCTTGAACTTGGTGAACAGCGGCACGTACTCAAAGCTCACGTTGGAGTTCTCCAGGCCGTACCAACGCGCAGGCGTGCCGGCGGCGCGACGGATGATGTACTTGAGCGTGATGGCCGTACGCTCGCTGGGCTCCACATCGCTTTCGGGCGCCAGAAGCTTACGGATCAGGACGAACTTGAACGTGCCGATGTTACCCGGATCCTTGTAGACCGAGTAGTCATGCGTCTGCGGCGGCAACTCGCCGGTGGCAGCCAGGTCCTGAACAACCTGACGCAGGTAGGCATTGACGCGCTGGTTGATCTTGTAGCCCAGGTACAGGTGCACGCGGAACACGTAGTCGGTGCCGAACGTCTCGACCGAATAGGCAAAGGTGTGCGGTTCGTCCATGGTCTCGACATTCACAAACCACCAGGCGCGGGCGCGCTTGGGATGCTTGTCCAAGATCGAGTAGACAATATCGCGGTCGATGTAGTCGGTATGGGTGTCCTTGGTCAGGTACACGACGTTGTCACTCATGCGCTCGTAACGGTCGTCGTCGCGCAGGCGCTTGAGCTGCGGCAGGTAGCTGCGCAGCGGCAGCAGCGTAAACTGGCGCTGCTCGACCGCCGTGCCGTTGTACCAGCACACCATAATGCCCATGATGAGTGCAGCCATGAGGATGGTGAAATAGCCGCCGTGGAAGAACTTGGTGAGCGAGCTCACGAAGAAGAAGCCTTCGAGCAAAAGGAAGAAGGCCGCGAAGATCCACGGAGCAACCTTGAGCTTGCGCTCCTCGTGCAGGTAGAAGAAGAGCAGCAGCGTGGTGCACATCATAGTCAGCGTAATGGCAAGGCCGTAGGCGGCTTCCATATGCGCCGAGTTCTGGAACAGCAGCACCACGATGACGCAGCCCACAAGCATGACGTTGTTGACCATGGGGATGTAGAGCTGGCCTTTGGTCTCGGCAGGGTAGAAGACCTGCATGTGCGGCATGAGGTCCAGACGGCTGGCCTCGGACACCAGCGAAAACGCGCCGGTGATGAGCGCCTGCGAGGCAATGATGGCCGCGACGGTGGAAAGGCCAACGGCAAACGGGCGCAGGCCCGGGGCGAGCATCTGGTAGAACGGGTTGAGGTCGGCAATGCCCATGAGCTCGGGGTTGGCAGCGTTGTTCATAAGCCAAGCGCCCTGGCCCATATAGGAAAGCAGCAGGCAGCACTTAACGAACGGCCAGGTAGCGTAGATATTGCCGCGGCCGACGTGGCCCATGTCGGAGTAGAGCGCCTCGGCACCGGTGGTGGCGAGGAAGCAGCTGCCCAGAATCATGATGCCCGCGTGGTTGTTGGGGCTCAACAAAAAGGCGATGCCGCGGAGCGGGTTGAGGCACAGCAGCACGGCGGGGTGCTGTAAGACAAAGAACAAACCCGTGCCGCCCAGGAATAGGAACCACAGCGTCATGATGGGGCCAAAGGCGTGACCGATCTTGGCCGTACCGATGCGCTGTACCAAGAAGAGCACGATGATGATGGCGAGCGTAATGGCGACGACGCGGCCCTGGTCATCGCCCAGCACGGCATGAACCGCCGGGATAGTGCGCAGGCCCTCGATGGCCGTGGTAACGGTAACGGCCGGCGTCAGGATGCCGTCGGCGAGCAGCGCGGCGCCACCCAGCATGGCGGGGATGATAAGCCACTTGCCACAGCGCTTGACCAGGCTGTACAGGGCAAAGATGCCGCCCTCACCATGGTTATCGGCGCGCAGCGAGATGAGCACATACTTGATGGTGGTCAGCAACGTGACCGTCCACACGACAAGGGAGAGCGCGCCGAGCACGAACTCCTCCGTGACGCTTCCGATGCCGCCGTTGCCGGCAACGAGCGCCTTGGTTACATACATGGGGCTGGTGCCGATATCGCCGTACACCACGCCTAGCGTGACGAGCATCGCCGAGATGCTCACAGGAATCGCAGCGTGCGAGGCTGCCTCCTTGGCCTTTTGTTCCATAAGCCGGTTTCCTCCCAACTTTAATGTTCGAAGGGATTATAGGTAATCGGCCCATGTTTTAATGCACTGTTTTCCCAGCTAGATAAAGATTTATACAGTCTTTAGGCTACCGCGGCGATATGAAGTGTGACAAAGGGACTATCCCCTTGTCACATTCGTCATTTTCCGAGCCAGTTTTTGAACCACCACTCCATGGAGCGGCTCATCTCGGCCATAAAGGGGCTCGTGTGCTTGCGGGTGTAGATATCCACGACGCGCTCCCCCCCCTCGCGGGCATGCGGACGGAACATCGCGTCCATCTCGGCCACCTGCGCGTCCATGGTCGCGGCATCCGCGCGGCAGTAGCGCTCCTCGTGCACCAGGTTCACCACGGGATGCGCAATGGCCGGACGCTCCTTACGGGGCGTGCCGATGATGAGCATCGACAGCGGCATGGTATAGGGCGGCAGATCGAGCAGCGCGGCAACTTCCTCGGCGTTCTCGACGATGTCGCCGATATAGCAGCTCCCCAGCCCCAGGGCCTCGGCGGCAACCACGGCGTTTTGCGCGGCGATCACGGCATCCTGAGCCGCGATGGCAAAGTCGCCCAGACCCGGCGCGCGGCGGGGCGCCTTGCCCGTACGCTCGACAAACTCGGGCTCAAAGCAGCCCACGTGCTCAAACAGATCGATCCACTTGGCATAGTCGACCACAAATATAAGTGCCCAGGGCGCCTTGGCGATCATGGGCTGGTGGTCGCACAGGTCGGCCAGGCGGTCGAGCGTAGCCTGCTCGCGGATGCTCACGATGGAATACATCATCATGGCGCCCGCCGACGGCGCGCGGC
>CABRLT010000077.1 GCA_902471785.1 uncultured Collinsella sp. | reverse complement strand
CGTTGACGCACGAGCTTCTGCCGCTCATGTCGCGTGCCCGCACGTACGCAAGTTGGTACTTAAAGGGCATGCCTCATGCCGCCGCCTGGCGCGCTCAGGTGGTGCGTTGCTCTACGTACGAGGAGTTTATGGCGCTGGTCGATGATATCGAGCGCGATGTGGTGGCCTGCGAGGCCGCGCTTGCCGCCGGTGAGTCGGTGCCCGCTCATCCGCTGGAGGCCTAAGGGTGGCCGTTACCGCACTGTACGTGCACGTGCCGTTTTGCGCTCAAAAATGCCGCTATTGCGACTTTGACTCGCGCTGCTTTGCTCTGTGTGATTTGGATGCTGCGCTCGATTCCTATTTTGAGCAGCTGTATGCGCGCCTCGATTCCTTTGGCGACGCCGGGGCGCTTGCGCAGGTCCGGACGGTCTATATTGGCGGCGGCACGCCATCGCTGGCAGGGGAGCGCCTGGTGAAACTTGCCCGTCGTATCTCCATGTGGTGCAAGCCCGTTGAATTTACTTGCGAAGCCAATCCTGAGTCGCTGACCGCCGAGCTTGCCACTGCGCTTGCCAAGGTTGGTGTCACACGCGTCTCTCTGGGCGTGCAAACGCTCGATAACATCGAACTTACCGCTATCGGCCGTATTCACGATGCCGATCGGGCGCTTGCCGCCATCGCGACAGTCAAGAACGCTGGGCTTGACGTGTCGTGCGACCTTATGTGCGGACTTCCTGGGCAGACCGCAGCGAGTTGGAGGCGCACGCTCGATGGCGTGCTGGCGGCGGCTCCGCATCATGTGTCGGTCTACCCGCTCACGCTTGAGGAGGGGACGCCCCTTTATCGCATGGCGTGCCGCGACGAGTCGGTCGAGCCCGACGAGGATTTTCAAGCTTCGTGCATGGATGTGGCGCGTGAGCGTCTGGGTGCGGCCGGCTATCACCCGTATGAGGTGGCAAGCTATGCGCTCGACGGACATGAGTGCGCCCATAACATTGCCTACTGGACCGGCCAGGGCTATTTGGGCCTGGGTCGCTCTGCCGCGGGCATGCTCGATGCCGAGGATTTCGATCGTCTTGCAGGTTTGTTCCCCGGCGTGTCTTCTCGAGGCGATTCGTACCGCGTGCGTCTGGTGCAACGTGACGATGACGCGACGGCGTTCGAGGCCGAATATCTCTCGCAGCGCGAGGCTGCGGCCGAAGACCTGATGCTTGCTTGTCGCATGACGCGCGGTGTCGCGTCCGACCTTTTGGTTCGCGCGGCTCGTGCCGTCCCGGCCGATGAGCTGGCAGCTGCCTGCGATCGCGCGCTCGAATTGGGTCTTGCCACTTGGGTGCCCGAGACGCTCGGAGTCCATGAGGGACCCTTCACTTCGGCAGATGTCATCGCGGGCCATGTTCGAGCTCGTTTAGCGCCGACACACCTGGGCTGGCTCGATGGAAATGTTCTGTTCGAGCTGTTTTGGGATCTAGCTTAGGTCGCTCGGGTAGAATTACCGAAATATATACGCTGCTGTGAGCAGGAGGTTGCCGCGCATGGCGACGATGAACGAAAAAGATTACTACGAGATTCTGGGTGTCTCCAAGGACGCCACCTCACGTGATATTCAAAAGGCCTTTCAGCAAAAGGCCCGCAAGCTCCATCCGGACGTCAACAAAGAGCCGGATGCCGAGGAAAAGTTTAAAGAGGTTTCCGAGGCCTACGCCGTGCTTTCGGACGAGCAGAAGCGTTCGCGCTACGACGCCATGCGTTCGGGCAACCCCTTCGCCGGCGCTCCTACGGCTTCGCCCTATGGCGGCGGCTACGCCGGCAGCGCGGGCTATGGCAATCCCTTTGAGGGCGGTTTTCCCTTTGGTGGCGCCTGGGGCCAGCCGCGTCGCGGGCAGGCTGCCTACAATCCCGAGAACGGCGCCAACGTGGTCGTCGATATCAAACTCGACGCCAAGGAGGCCAAGGGCGGTGCCCGCAAGACCGTCCGCTACACGCGCTTCGATACCTGTAACAACTGCGGCGGTTCGGGCTCCGTTTCGTCTGAGCATGCCCATACCTGCCCGAGCTGCGGTGGCCGCGGCCACATCGACGTCGACCTGTCCTTCCTGTTTGGTGCGGGCACGTTCCAGTCGGTCTGCCCCGAGTGCGGCGGTTCCGGTAAGGTCGTCGCCGACCCCTGTCCCGATTGCGGCGGCAGCGGGCGGACCCGTGTGACCTCCGAGCAGACGATTGAGTTTCCTGCCGGCACGCACGATGGCGACGAGGTCCGCATTGGCGGCATGGGTCATGCTGGCACCAACGGTGCCGCGGGCGGCGATCTGGTCGGCCGCGCCCATGTTGAGGCCGAGCGCTTGGAAGGCAAAGCTCGTACCGGTTTTTACCTGATGGGCATCGTGGCGCCGTTTTTGGTACTCTCGGCCATCTCGGGCGTGTTCTCGGCCTTTGCCGTGATGTGCTTTATTCCGTTTGCCATGGGCCTGTTCATGGTGCTTTCGGACGGCGTGCTTCATCGCAGCCTGCTGTGGTGGAAGCGCGGCGCGATGCAGTTTGCCAACGGTTTTGCCAACGGCTTCATGTTCGCGCTCGTGTCGGTTTGGTTCGCGAGCTGCTCGCAACGGGCCATGCTTTCGCCGTACCAAATGCAATAACATCAAACCCTCTGTTTGCGGTCGGCCCTGCTTGGGTATAGGACGCACTGTGACAATAATGAAAGTCGGAAGGATTCGGTTGTGTCGGAAAATAGGGATTACTACGAGGTGCTTGGCGTCGACAGGGATGCTGACGCGCGGACGATTAAGCGTGCGTTTCTAAAGAAGGCCCGTACCGTACATCCGGATGTTTCGGACGACCCCGAGGCCGAGGCCAAGTTCAAGGAGCTCAACGAGGCCTATTCCGTTCTTTCCGATGAGCAGAAGCGTGCTAACTACGACCGTTACGGCACTGCCGACGGCCCTGGTGGTTCGGGCTACGTCGATATCAACGATATCTTTGGTGGCATGGGCATGGACGACTTGTTCTCGTCGTTTTTTGGCGGCGGTGCCGGCGGTGGCGCCCGCAGCCGTCGTGAGCGTCGTCGCGGACGTGATATGGCCATCTCGCTTTCGGTGACGCTCGAGGAGGCGGCGCTCGGCTGCAAAAAGACGATCAGCTATGACCGCCTTGCTCCTTGCGAGGACTGCAACGGCACCGGTAGGGCCGAGGGTGCACAGGAAAAGCAGTGCGGCCGCTGCCACGGCACGGGCTATGTCACGACGGTTCAGCGTTCGTTCCTGGGCCAGGTTCAGTCCTCTTCGCCTTGCCCCGACTGCCATGGCGAGGGCACGGTCATCGACCATCCCTGCGAGACCTGCGACGGTCAGGGCCGCACGCCTTCGCATGAAAAGATCGACATCGATATTCCCGCCGGCGTTTCGACCGGTCGCCAGCTGCGTGTGAGCGGCTTTGGCGAGGCCGGCCTTCGCGGCGAGCCTTCGGGCGACCTGATTGTCAACGTGCGCGTCGCCGACCATGAGCGCTTTAAGCGCAACGGTGATGACCTGTACCTGGTGAGCGATATCTCGATTGCGCAGGCTGCGCTCGGCTGCGAGATCGAGGTCGAGGGCATTATGCCCGACGAGGTCGTTAAGGTGACGGTTCCCGCCGGCGCCCAGTACGGCGATACCGTGAGCGTCAATAATTACGGCATGCCGCGCATTGGCGGTGGCGGTTCGCGTGGCCGCCTGATTGTGCAGCTGCGCGTGGTTGTTCCCACCTACCTTTCCAATAAGCAGCGCGAGCTGCTCCGTGCTTTTGCCGATGAGATGGGCGATGACGTCGCTTCCGGTAAGAAGTCGGTGACCGACCGTATCAAGAGTGCCCTCGACGATATCCTCGATTAAGGAGCCCGCGTGCTCGCACCCCATATTTCCGTCGTTAATCTCGGCTGCCGTGTCAACCGGGTTGAGTCTGACCGTATCACTGCCGATCTTATGCGCTTGGGCTTTGTTATTGTGGAGCCCCAGGATGCCGATCTGATCGTCATTAACACCTGTGCCGTTACGGGCGAGGCCGAGGCCAAGACCCGTAAGGCCGTCCGTCATGCGCTGGCCCATCCAAACGAGCCCTATGTGGTCGTGACCGGATGCGTGGTCAATTTGCATCCCGAGGAGCTGTCGGAGCTTTCGGATCGCGTGATTGCCGAGCCGTCCAAGATAGATGTCGCCGAACGTGTATGCGAGGTGCTGGGTGTTGAGTCCGATAGCGTTCCCGCCTGCAGCGATGGCGACGTGGTCGATGCGCTCGGTCGTTCGCGGCTGGGCGTGAAGATTCAGGATGGCTGCAACCATCGCTGCACCTATTGCATTGTGTGGAAGGCGCGCGGCCCCGAGCGCTCCGTGCCCGTCGAGTCCGTGCTCGAGCAAGTTCGCGAGGCCCAGGAGGCCGGCGTGCCCGAGGTGGTGCTGACCGGTGTGAACCTGGGTGCCTACGATGGCAAGAGCGCGACCGACGAGCACGTCGAAATCGATGAGCTGCTCGAGGCCATCATGGAGCGCACGTCTATTCCGCATGTGCGCATTTCCTCGGTCGAGCCCATGGATATCTCCGAGCGCCTGCTTAAGGTTATGGCGCGCTACCCGCAGCGTATCGCCCCGTTTTTGCACCTGCCCGTGCAGTCCGGCTGCACGGCGACCCTGCATCGCATGGGCCGTCCCTATAGCGCCGAGGCCTTTGAGGACACGGTGCGTATGATTCGCGCCAACTTGCCCCAG
The DNA here is from genome assembly GCA_902471785.1 of uncultured Collinsella sp. Lineage (GTDB taxonomy): Bacteria > Actinomycetota > Coriobacteriia > Coriobacteriales > Coriobacteriaceae > Collinsella. The sequence goes on along the minus strand of CABRLT010000077.1, from coordinate 1,223 downwards.
GCGTCCCTTTCGTGCGATGTCATCGTCGGTTTTCCTGGTGAGACGGACGAGGAGTTCGAGGAGTCGCTGGCGCTGTGCCGCCGTGTGGGTTTCTCGCGTATGCACGTGTTCCGCTACAGCAAGCGTCCCGGTACCCTTGCTGCCGAGATGCCCGACCAGGTGCCACCCGAGGTTATGGCCGAGCGCAGCCGCCGTATGCGGGCCGCCGCACAGGAGCTCGCTATTGCCGACGCTCGTCGTCGCGTGGGCACGGTCGAGCGTGCCGTGCTCGAGTATGGTGACAACCTGACGCTCGGCTCGTTCCATCATGCCCGTCTTGACGATACCTGTGGACTTACAGCCCTGTGCCTGCTCGATGTTGCTATCATCGGAGTCGATGATTCCGGCTTGGTCCATGCGCGCAGGGAGGTTCATGGAAGCCTCGAAGATTAGACTTACCGTTCCCGAGGGAATTGATCCTTCGTGCGTTTTGGGCGCCGGCGACGGCGTCCTTCGCGTGCTCGAGAGCTTGGTTCGCGCTCACGTGGTCGCCCGTGGCGATAGCATCGCCGTGAGCGGCGACCCGGACGAGGTCGAACTCGTGGCGCGCTTTTTCGAGCACGCTTTTCGCGAGGCGGCCGCCGGGCGCACGCTGTCTGCCGACGATGTCTCTCGCTGCCTGGCCGTCTTGCGCGACGGTGAGCACGAGGCTACGTCGCTTCGCGATGACGTGCTGCTTTCGTATCGCGGCCGCGTCATTCGTCCCAAGACGCTCGGGCAAAAGCGCTACGTGGATGCCATTCGCTCGCATACCATCACCTTTTGCTTGGGTCCAGCTGGTACCGGTAAGACCTATCTGGCCATGGCGCTTGCCGTTGCCGCGCTCAAGCGCCACGAGGTGGGCCGTCTGATCTTGACGCGTCCTGTTGTCGAGGCGGGGGAGAACCTGGGCTTTTTGCCCGGCACCCTCGAGGAAAAGATCGACCCCTACATGCGTCCGCTCTACGACGCCCTTTTTGACATGATGGATCGTGAGCGCACTGATGAGCTTATGGAGCGCGGCGTGATCGAGATCGCCCCGCTCGCCTACATGCGCGGTCGTACGCTGAGCGATGCTTTCGTGGTGCTCGACGAGGCGCAAAATACCACGCCCGAGCAGATGAAGATGTTCCTGACACGCCTTGGATTCAACTCCAAGTTCGTGATTACCGGCGACCTCAGCCAGCGCGACCTGGTGGGTCGTC
>CABRLT010000076.1 GCA_902471785.1 uncultured Collinsella sp. | reverse complement strand
GGCGAAGCGGCCGCCGTCGAGCTGGACCATCGGGCGCAGATCGGGCGGAATGACCGGGATGACATCCAGGATCATGTTCGCGGGGCTGTTGCCGCCCTTCAGGAAGGCGTCAACGACCTCGAGGCGCTTGACGGCCTTCTCGCGCTTCTGTTTCTGGGAGTCCTCGTCGGCGATGATGGCCTTGAGCTTCTCGGCCTCGGAGGGGAGGTCGATGGCAGCGAGCAGGTCGCGGACGGCCTCGGCACCCATGCCACCCTTGAAGTACATGGAGTAGTAACGGGTCATCTCGCGGAACAGCGGCTCATCGGAAATGAGGTCGCGCTCGCTGAGCTTCATGAAGGCGTTGAAGGCGTCCGTGCGGAGCTGCTTCTCGTCCTTGCACTCTTCCTCGATGTCGACGATGCCAGAGGCGATCTCCTCGGGGGTCAGCGGCTCCTCGTCGGAGAACTCGTCAAAGTTCTCGGGGTTGCCCTGCTCCTTGAGGGACTCGATCTGGCGGGCGCACTCGGCATCGATCTCTTCCAGATCGGCGGCGAGCTCCTCGCGCAGGTCGTCGGCGTCGGCCTCGCGAGCCTCGTAGTCGACCTCGGTGATGATGTAGCTGGCAAAGTACAGAACCTTCTCGAGGTCCTTGGACTTGATGTCGAGCATACGGCTCATCGGGAAGCTCGTGGGGCTCTTGAAGTACCAGATGTGGGACACGGGAGCGGCGAGCTCGATGTGGCCCATGCGGTCGCGACGCACCTTGGCCGAGGTGACCTCGACGCCGCAGCGCTCGCAGACGATGCCCTTAAAGCGGATGCCCTTGTACTTGCCGCAGGAGCACTCCCAGTCCTTGGCGGGACCGAAGATCTTCTCGCAGAACAGGCCGTCCTTCTCGGGCTTGAGGGTACGGTAATTGATGGTCTCCGGCTTCTTGACCTCACCGTGCGACCAGGAACGGATCTGGTCGGCGGAGGCAAGGGAGATCTTTACCGAGTCAAAATCAGTAGCTTCGAAATCTGCCACAGTCAACTACTCCTTATCAGTGGTCGTGGCGGCGACAGCCTCGGGTGCCTCGGCGGTCTCGGCATCCTCGGCCTCGACGTCGGCGTCAACGCCGGCGAGCGCAGCCAGGTCGTCGAGAGCAGAGGTCTCCTCGGCGGTCACAGGGGCGGAGGCGTCCTCGTCGGCATCGTGCATGGGCTCGATGTCCAGTGCGAGGGAGCGAATCTCCTTGACGAGAACCTTGAAGGACTCGGGGATACCCGGGACAGGAACGTTCTCGCCCTTGACGATGGACTCGTAGGTCTTGACGCGGCCCACGGTATCGTCGGACTTGACGGTCAGGATCTCCTGCAGGACGTTGGAAGCACCGTAAGCGTACAGTGCCCAAACTTCCATCTCGCCGAAGCGCTGGCCGCCGAACTGAGCCTTGCCGCCCAGAGGCTGCTGGGTAACCAGGCTGTAAGGGCCGGTCGAACGGGCGTGGATCTTGTCGTCGACCATGTGGCCGAGCTTGAGGATGTAGGACGTACCCACGGTAATGGGCTCGCGGAACTCCTCGCCGGTGCGGCCGTCGAACAGGCGGGTCTTGCCGCGCTCGTCAAGCTGGGTGACGAACTCGGGGCGCATGTGATCGCCAAAGGCAGCGGTGGCCTTGTTGAGCATGTTCTTGTTGGCGCGACGGATGACCTCGGCGATCTCGTCCTCCTTGGCGCCGTCGAAAACGGGCGTCGAGACGAAGAACGGACCGGGGACATACTTGTCGGAGTCGGCATCCTCGGTATCCCAACCGCAGGCAGCAGCCCAGCCAAGGTGACACTCGAGCAGCTGGCCGACGTTCATACGCGAAGGAACGCCCAGCGGGTTGAGGATAACGTCGATCGGGGTACCGTCAGCCATGTAGGGCATGTCCTCGACCGGCAGAACGTTACAGATAACACCCTTGTTGCCGTGGCGACCGGCGATCTTATCGCCCTGCTGGATCTTACGACGCTGGGCGACGTAGACGCGCACCTGCTCGTTGACGCCGGGGGCCAGGTCGTCGCCGTTCTCGCGGCTAAAGCGGACGACGTCGATGACGCGGCCATAAGCGCCGTGAGGCATCTTAAGGGAGGTGTCGCGGACGTCGTGAGCCTTGGCACCGAAGATGGCGCGCAGCAGGCGCTCCTCGGCGGTCAGAGCGCTCTCGCCCTTAGGCGTGACCTTGCCGACCAGGATGTCGCCAGGGCCGACCTCGGCGCCGATGCGGATGATGCCGTCCTCGTCGAGGTTGGCAAGCATGTCCTCGGAGAGGTTCGGGATCTCGCGGGTGATCTCCTCGGGGCCGAGCTTGGTGTCGCGGGCGTCGATCTCGTGACGGGTGATATTGATGGTCGTCAGCAGGTCCTCGGCCACCAGGCGCTCGGACACGACGATACCGTCCTCGTAGTTGAAGCCTTCCCACGGCATGTATGCCACGGTGAGGTTCTGGCCCAGTGCGAGCTCGCCATGATCGGTCGAAGGACCGTCGGCCAGAGGCTCGCCCTGCTCAACGGTGTCACCGACGCGCACGAGCGGACGGTGGTTGATGCAGGTGGACTGGTTGGAGCGCTGGTACTTGGCCAGGTGATACTCGTCCATGCCACCGGCATGCTTGACGATAATCTTGGCGGCGTCGGCAAAGATGACCTCGCCGGCGTTCTTGGCCAGGGTGACCTCGCCGGAGTCCAGGGCGGCGCGACGCTCCATGCCGGTACCGACATAGGGAGCGGCGGGGTGAACCAGCGGCACGGCCTGACGCTGCATGTTAGCGCCCATCAGCGTACGCTTGGCGTCGTCGTGCTCCAGGAACGGAATCAGCGTGGCTGCGACGGAGAGCATCTGACGCGGCGAGACGTCCATGTAGTCGACGTCCTCGACGGGCACGTCGGCGGGAGCGCCGAAGGAGCCGTCGAAGTCGCGGGTACGGGCGATCACGGTGTGCGGACGGACAAGCTTGCCCTCGGCATCGGTCGTGATGAACTCGTTGGTCTTGGGATCGAGTGGCGTGTTGGCCGGCGCGATGACGTGCTTCTCTTCCTCGTCAGCGGTCATCCAGTCGATCTGGTCGGTGGCAACGCCGTTCTCGACGCGACGGAACGGGGCCTCGATGAAGCCATACTCGTTGACGCGGGCGTAGAGGGCGAGCGAGCCGATCAGGCCGATGTTGGGGCCTTCGGGGGTCTCGATCGGGCACATGCGGCTGTAGTGCGAATTGTGAACGTCGCGGACGGCCGTCGGCACGTTGGTGCGTCGGCTGGAGCCGGACTTGTGGCCGGCAAGACCGCCGGGGCCGAGTGCGGACAGACGGCGCTTGTGGGTCAGACCGGTCAGGGGGTTCGCCTGGTCCATGAACTGCGAGAGCTGCGAGGAACCGAAGAACTCCTTGATGGAGGCCACGATCGGGCGGATGTTGATGAGCGACTGCGGGGTGATCTCGTCGATGTCCTGGGAGCTCATGCGCTCACGGACAACGCGCTCCATACGGCTCATGCCGATACGGAACTGGTTGGCGACGAGCTCGCCGACGGTGCGGATGCGGCGGTTGCCAAAGTGGTCGATGTCGTCGACCTTGAAGCCCTGCTCGCCGGCGGCGAGGGACAGCAGGTAGCGCAGCGTAGCGACGATATCCTCGTCGGTGAGCACCGTGACCTCTTCCTCGGTGGTGAGGTTGAGCTTCTTGTTGACCTTGTAACGACCGACGCGGGCCAGATCGTAGCGCTGCGGGTTAAAGAGCAGGCCCTCGAGCAGGCTGCGGGAAGCGTCCACGGTGGGAGGCTCGCCCGGGCGCAGGCGACGGTAGATCTCGATAAGGGCGTCCTCGCGAGTGAGAGCGGTGTCGCGCTCCAGGGTGCGCTTAATCACATCGGAGTTGCCGAGCAGCTCGATGATGTCGTCGTTGGTGACGGCGATGCCAAGGGCGCGCAGGAACATCGTGGCGCTCTGCTTACGCTTACGGTCGATGGAGACCATGAGCTGGTCGCGCTTGTCGACCTCAAACTCAAGCCAGGCACCGCGGGACGGGATGATCTGGGCCTTGTAGATCTGCTTGCCCGAATCCATCTCGGAGCTGTAGTACACACCCGGGGAACGGACGAGCTGCGAGACGACGATACGCTCGGTACCGTTGATGATGAAGGTGCCCTGATCGGTCATCATGGGGAAGTCGCCCATAAAGACGAGCTGCTCCTTGATCTCGCCGGTCTCCTTGTTGGTGAGACGGACGTCGGTCAGGAGCGGGGCCTGATAGGTCATGTCCTTCTCGCGGCACTCCTCGACGGTGTGCGCAGGGTCGCCGAACTGATGCTCGCCGAAGGTAACCTCGAGAACATGGTTCTGGCTCTGGATGGGGCTGGATTCCTTGAACGCCTCACGAAGGCCCTCGTCCTTAAAACGCTCAAAGGATTCCCTTTGAACAGAGATAAGGTTGGGGAGCTCCATGGCCTCCGGGATTTTCCCGAAGCTGACGCGCTTGCGCTCAGTGGCAGTGTATGCGTAGGTCACCAGGTTTTTCCTCCTTCACGGAAATGCTCGGTGGGTTGGCGAGGCATAGCTTCGCCAGTTATCGCAACCTAATAGTTTATCAGGTACCGACCGTTGGGCAAGAAAAGCCTTGACGCGATTGAGTTTTTGGAGTAGCAAAGTTTTTCGACAGAAAACACGCAGGTAGATGTATATGTATCGAACATCTGTTCATATATTTTCTGTGAACAGAGAGCCGGCAATCGCAGCTCTTATAAAAAACGGACGCGAACCGAGGTCCGCGCCCGTAAATGTCGATGCCCGAAGGCTTACTTGCGCATCAATCCGCCGCGCTCGTCGATGGCGTCCCAGAAGGCGCTGGCAAAGCGAGGATCGCTTGCGGCCATGAGGGCGTTGGTGGCCATCCAGCCAGACGGGGTGCCGGTGTCGTAGCCCGACAGCGGGTCGATAACGACAGCGTACATAGCCTCGCGATCGAGCGAGCGGGCCATGGCGTCGGTGAGCTGAATCTCGCCGCCCTTGCCGGCCTGCTGATCAGCGAGCAGGTCCATGACCAGCGGGCTCAGCAGATAACGGCCGACAATGTACAGGTTGGACGGAGCCGCCTCGGGAGCGGGCTTCTCGACCAGACCGCCGATACGCCAAACGGCACCGGGCTCGTCGTCAGCGGCATTCTCAAAGCCCTCGAGAGAGCCCACGCGATCGCCGGCGATGACGCCATAGCGGCTGACTTCCTCGGGAGCGCACGCGGCAACGGCGATAACCGAAGCGCCACCGTGCTCCTTGGAGACAGCGAGCATCTTGTCACAGATGTCGCGATTGGGCACAACATAGTCGCCCAGAAGAACCAGGAAGTTCTCCCCTGCCACAGCGTCGGCAGCAGAGCGAATGGCGTGACCGAGGCCCTTGGGCTCGTACTGATAACGGAAATCGACCGGCATACCGCCCGCATGAGCGACAGCGTCGGCGTAGGCGTCCTTACCGCGCTCGCGCAGCAGGTTCTCGAGCGAACGGTCGGGCTGGAAGTAGTTCAGCAGCTCGGGCTTGCCGGGCGAGGTAACGATGATGGCGTCGTCGACCTCCTCGGGGTCGAGTGCCTCCTCGACAACATACTGGATGACCGGCTTGTCGAGAACCGGCAGCATCTCTTTGGGCGTGCACTTGGTGCCAGGCAGAAAACGCGTGCCAAGACCGGCGGCGGGGATGATTGCCTTCATATTATTCAAGGATCCTTTCGCAGGCGCAGGATGCGCCCTGTGCGTGCGGCACGGCGGCCGCAGACCAAATTGCGATACCGAAGTATCTTACCGCCGGGACCAGGCACTACCGCTAGGCAAACGCAATTCTTCAGCAGGTCAACGCAAATTATTGCTCGAATGGTGCAATTTTATCGACCAACGGTAGCGATCCCAAAGCACCGCAAACGGCAGCAATTTGCATGCCGAGCCAGCAAAATAGAAGGGTCATAACAAAAAAGACGGGG
>CABRLT010000075.1 GCA_902471785.1 uncultured Collinsella sp. | reverse complement strand
GTGAAATAGGGACTGTTTAAACGATTCAACCCCAAATTCAATCCCTATTTCACCGCAACTTATAAAAGGGCATAGAGGGGGCTACCTATCGAGTCTTTGTCGCGAACAGATCATTAGCCAGAATTCCGTTCGCACGATATTGCTCTGGACCGACCGAGTTTCTGCAGCTTGCTCGCCCACAGGGGGCCGGGCGCGGCCAGTGAGATTTATCGCGAGTTCCGCACGAGCCGAAGAGCACTTAATGTGCTCTTCGTGCGAGCAGGACTGTAGAGCAGCAAACTTAACCGCCCCGCCCGGCGGGCGAGCGCAGGGATACGACATCTGTCCAACAATTCGTGTGAAACACAATGAAAAACCGTTTGATGTGAGTTAATATAAACAACGTCGTGAATCTGACTCCTGTCACATGCATGACAGGGGTTAAACACAAAAAGGAGTCAATTATGGTTTCTGAGAAGGCTACCCTCGTTAATCCTCAGGGTCTGCACATGCGTCCGGCTGGTCTGTTCGCCTCCACCATGGGCAAGTACGCCTGTGACGTGACGGTCGTCACCCCCGAGAAGGAGGTCAACGGCAAGTCCCCGATGGCCCTCATGGCTGCTGGTATCCCCTGCGGCACCGAGGTCGAGGTCAAGTGCGACGGCGCTGACGAGGCCGAGGCTCTGGCTGCTGCCATCGAGCTCATCAAGAGCGGTCTTGGCGAGTAGAACTCAAACGGGTCGCATGTTGAACAACTAAGTTCATATTTGGGGGCGCAGTGACCTGTTGTAAGGTAGCTGCGCTCTTTTGTCATGGATATGGCAAAACGCTTTATCACATGACACGGAGAGAGGAATGGGAATGTATCAGGGAGTCAACGCTTCCGAGGGCATCGGTATCGGCACCGTCATGGTCGCCGTCGATCCCGACTTGACGTTTGAGCCGCACGAGGTTGCTGATTCGGCAGCAGAGAAGGAGCGCTATCAGTCCGCTCTTTCGGTCTTCTGCGAGAAGACCCAGGCTCAGGCCGACCACATGAAGGAGACGGTGGGCGAGGCCGAGGCCGAGATCATGAGCGGACACATTGTCCTGGCTCAGGACCCGGGCATGACCGACGCCATCAACGCCGCCATTGACGGCGGTACCTGCGCCGAGCAGGCGCTCATGGACACCTCGACCATGTTCGAGAACATGTTCCTGTCCATGGACGACGAGATGTTCCGTCTGCGCGCGGCCGACATCGCCGACATCCGTACCGGTATTCTGGCCGAGTTGCTGGGCAAGGAGGTCGTCGACCTCTCCGTCCTGCCCGAGAACACCGTCGTTGTCGTGCACGACCTCACGCCGTCCATGACCGCCACGATCGATAAGACCCACGTTGCCGGTATCGTCACCGAGACCGGTGGCCGCACGTCGCACTCCGCGATCATCGCGCGCGCCCTCGAGATCCCGGCTGTCCTTTCGGTTTCCAACAGCTGCACCGCTCTGCGCAACGGCATGACCGTTGTCGTCGACGGTGGCAAGGGTATCGTCGAGGCCGATCCCGACGAGGAGACGCTCGCTGCCTACACCGCCAAGGCTGAGGCCTTCGCTGCTGAGAAGGCGGCCCTCGAGGCCTTCCGCGGCAAGCCGTCCGTGACTGCCGATGGCATCAAGAAGATCATCGCCTGCAACATCGGTAACCCTGATGACGTGCCCAACGCGCTCGATCACGACGCCGAGGCCATCGGTCTGTTCCGCTCCGAGTTCCTGTTCATGGACTCTGCTGAGCTTCCTTCCGAGGAGGAGCAGTTCAACGCCTACCGCAAGGTCGCCAGTGCGCTCAAGGGCGCTCCGGTCATCATTCGTACGCTCGACGTGGGTGGCGACAAGGAGATCCCGTACCTGCACATGGTCAAGGAAGATAACCCCTTCATGGGCTTCCGCGCCGTGCGTTACTGCCTGGCCAATCCTGACCAGTACAAGGTCCAGCTCCGCGCCCTGCTGCGCGCCAGCGCCTTTGGTGACGTCAAGATCATGATCCCGCTCGTTACCTGCGTCGAGGAGGTCTTGGCCGTCAAGGAGCTCGTCGAGCAGTGCAAGTCCGAGCTCACCGAAGAGGGCCGCAAGTTCAACGAGAACATCGAGGTCGGCATCATGGTCGAGACGCCTGCCGCGTCTCTCCTCGCTGACCGCCTGGCCGAGGTCGCCGACTTCTTCTCCATCGGCACCAACGACCTGATCGGCTACACCATGTGCGCCGACCGTGGCAACGACACCATCTCCAACCTGTACCAGGTGTACTATCCCGCCGTGCTCCGCTCGCTCAAGAACATCATCGAGAGCGGCGTGAAGGCCGGCATCATGGTCGGTATGTGCGGCGAGGCCGCTGCCGATCCGCTGCTCGAGCCGCTGCTGATCAGCTGGGGCCTGGAGGAGTTCTCGATGAGCGCTCCGTCGATCCTGCGCGCCCGCAAGACCATCAGCCAGTGGACCAAGGCCGAGTGCGACGAGCTCGCCGAGAAGGCGCTCGCCTGCAACACCGCAGCCGAGGTCAAGGCGCTGCTCGAGTCCGCAGCTCGCTAATTTGGTATCAGAGGTAACCGCGTGGTTGGAATGGGCCGGCCACGCGGCCCTCACATATACAGGGGGTACTGTAAATGTTCTACACGCTAACCGCTAACCCGGCTGTCGACATGACGGTTTCGAGCTCTCCGCTCGAGCCCGATGAGAACGTCCGCACCGGCTCGGCCAGCTACACGGCTAACGGCAAGGGCCTTGACGTGTCCTTCGCCTTTAAGAAGATGGGCGTTGACACCGTCGCACTCGGCTTCTTTGCTGGCTTCACGGGCAAGTTCATCGTCGAGGAGGTCATGAACCTGGGTTGCCTCTGCCGCCCGGTCTGGACCGACGGTATCACGCGCATTAACACCTACGTCAACGATGGCCAGCACGAGTACGGCATCCTGAACCCGGGTGCTCCGATCACGCCGCAGCACCAGGAGGAGCTCTACAACATCCTGGACACCGCGGGCGATCTTGAGTGCCTGATCGTCTCCGGCTCCGTGCCTCCCAAAGCTACGCCCGACTTCCTGGCTCAGGTCATGGAGCACGCTCAGGCTCGTGGCGCCGACGTCGTCCTGGACCTGTCCTCCGACAAGCTCAAGGAGCTCGCTCACAAGAAGCCGCTGCTCATCAAGCCGAACCATCACGAGATGAAGGCCATCTTCGGCGTGCCGGTCGATACCGACGACGAGGTTCGCGTTGCCATGAAGATGGCTCACGACGCTGGCGTTCAGAACGTGCTGCTCACCCGCGGTAGCCGCGGCGACGCTTACTTCTCCAACGGCGAGGACATCTGGTACGCCAAGCGTGAGTTCAACATCAAGCTGGTTTCTTCCGTCTGCGCCGGCGACTGCACCCTCGCTGCGTTCCTGCACAAGTGGTACAGGGATCGCGACAACGTCGAGGAGGCCATGAAGCTCGCTATGGCCACCGGCGCTAACGTTGCCGAGTCCGTCGGCATTGGCGACTTTGGTCACGTCGACGAGTACAGCAAGCGCGTTGCTGTCCGCAAGCTCGATCGTCAGTAATCGAAACGCGACATATTCGTGCGCATGTGGCGCCCCGGTTTCGGCTGGGGCGCCTTTTTGTTCCGCCACGGGGGAGAGGTGTCCCGCCGTACTTCATCGCTTCCACACCGTTCACCGAGTTGTCCTAGCCTTTTACCGATGCGTGGAATATACTTTCATTAACACGTTGCTTCGTGAAAGGAACATTCATGATTTACACGCTCACTGCAAATCCCGCCATTGACTACAACATCGCCTGCGACGGCCTTACTGCCAATACCGTCACGCGTACCCGCAATGCCGTCTACACGCCCAACGGCAAGGGCCTCAACGTCTCGTTTACGCTTGACCACTATGGTGTCGACACCACGATCCTGGGTTTCTTCGCCGGCTTCTCGGGTGAGTTTATCGTTAAGGGCGCCGAGGCCCTGGGCGTGCCCGTCAAGCCCGTGTGGACCGACGGTATTACGCGCGTCAATGTGTTCCTCAACGCCGGTCCCGACACCGAGTACAACATGGTCAATGCCGGTGCCGCCATCAATGAGGCCAACGAGCAGGAGATGTTTGAACTTATCGATTCGCTCGATGACATGACCTGCCTGGTCATCAGCGGCTCGCTGCCTCCCAACACTTCCGAGGGCTTCTTGGCCGAGGTCCTGCGCCGTGTCAAGGCCAAGGGGGCCGAGTTCGTCCTCGACATCTCGAGCCATCAGCTGGCAGACCTCATTGCTCTGGAGCCACTGCTGATCAAGCCCAATGACGACGAGCTGCTTGACATCTTTGGCATCAAGGTGAGCGGTGGCGACGACGAGTCCGTCAAGGGCGCTGTGGCCGAGCTGCACGCCAAGGGCGCCAAGAACGTGCTCCTGACCCTTGGTGGCGCCGGTGCGTACTTCTCCAACGGCGAGCATATCTGGTTTGCCAACCGCACCTTCGACGTCAAGCTGCTGTCGACGGTGTGCGCCGGCGATTCCTCGCTCGCTGCCTTCCTGTCCGTGTGGCACGACGCCCCCGAGCGCGTCGAGGACGCCCTGCGCCTTTCGATGGCCACTGGCGCCAACGTGGTCGAGTGCCCGGGCCTGGGCGACTTTGCCAAGGTCGAGGAGTATAAGAAGGGCATCGCTATCCGCGAGGTCTGCTAACTCCGGCCTAAAGCTTGAGTATTTCGAGTGGTTCGCATCCGTCTTAGACTAGGACGGATGCGTTTTTGTTTATCGGACTTGCGTGTGCAGTGGAGGCTGTTTCTTGCTAGACTTCTTGCAGACGCAATCGATAGCCAATTTGATAGTCGCAGGAGGCCATAGGCATGTGCAATGTTTCGCTCAACGGTACTCAACCGTCCGATGCGTCCCTGCGCGTCCTGCGCGCGCTTGAGGCGGCTGGTCTTGAGGCTTGGTACGTGGGCGGTTGGGTGCGCGACGCCCTGATGGGGTACCCCAGCCACGATGTTGATATGTGCTGTAGCGGCCTGTGGCAGGAGTCCAAAGCGGCGCTCGAGGCCGCCGGCATCGCGGTTGTGGAGTCGGGCATTAAATTTGGCGGAATCACGGCTATTTCCGATGGCGAGCGTATCGAGGTCACCACGTACCGTCTGGATGGCTTTTACACCGATGGTCGTCATCCCCAGAGTGTGGAGCGTGCCGCCTCGCTCGAGGACGATCTGGCGCGCCGCGACTTTACCGTCAACGCCATGGCCTGGCATCCCGAGCGCGGGCTTGTCGACCGCTACGACGGCCAGGGTGACTTGGAGCGCAAGCTGATTCGCGCTGTCGGCGATCCCAAGCGTCGCTTTAACGAGGACGCCCTGCGCATGCTGCGTGCGGTGCGCTTTGCCTGCCGCCTGGACTTTATGATTGAGCCCGAGACTAAGCGCGCGCTTGCCGAGTGCGCGCCGCTGCTCGATGCCGTGGCGCGTGAGCGTGTGGGTATTGAGCTCGAGGGCATTCTTTCGACCGGTCATGGGGGAGACGCGATGCTCCGCTATCCCGAGCTCATCTGCGCCGCCGTGCCCGAGTTGGCAGCGGGTCGCGGGTTTGATCAACAAAGTGTCTATCATGCGTTTAACGTCTACGAGCATATCGCCCGTGTGCTGACGGTGGCGGGGGAGCTCGCGCTGTGTGACGGCGTCGCGCCCTCGTCGAGCCTTATGTGGGCGGCGTTTTTGCACGATGTGTCCAAGCCCGAGTGTTTCACGGTCGATCACGCCGGCAGCGGACACTTCTACGGTCATCCCGAGCTCGGCGCCAAGAAGGCGCGCGTCATTATGGATCGCCTGGCGCTCTCGCACGACTTGGTGCGCGACGTGTGCCTGCTCATCAAATACCATGACAAGCCGCTGCGCCCCGAGCGCTCCTGCCTGCTCAATATGATGCGCGCGCTTTCGGGCGAGGGCGTCGACACGGCCCGCCTGATTGACGAGCTCATGGACCTCAAGCGTGCCGACACACTTGGCAAGGCCCCGTCGTGCTTCTATTACGTCGAGACGATTGAGGAGATGCGCGCGATGGCGCACGAGCTGCTGAAGGCAGGGGAGC
>CABRLT010000074.1 GCA_902471785.1 uncultured Collinsella sp. | reverse complement strand
GCATCCGTTGCGGGCCGACCGTTTCATTACAGGCTACCTTTGCCGTTACGCCTGGCGGTAATGATCGAAGAAGTCGGCGAGGTCTTCGAGCGACTCTTTGAGCACTTCCATGCGCGGCAGGTACACGATGCGGAAGTGGTCGGGCTCGGCCCAGTTAAAGCCGCCGCCGCGCGTGATCAGGATTTTCTTCTCGTGCAGCAGGTCGAGGGCGAACTGCTCGTCATCGGTGATGTTGAACTTCTTCACATCCATCTTGGGGAAGATGTAGAACGCCGCGCGCGGCTTAACCACCGAGATGCCGTCAATCTTGTTGAGCGCCTCATACACAAAGTTGCGCTGCTCGTAGACACGGCCGCCGGGACGGATGTAGTCGTTAACGGACTGATGACCACCGAGTGCCGTCTGAACGATCGACTGAGCCGGCACGTTGGAGCACAGGCGCATGTTGGAGAGCATGTTGATACCCATGATGAAGTCGCTCATGCAGCGCTGGTTGCCCGAAAGCACCATCCAGCCAATACGATAGCCCGCAATCATGTGCGACTTGGAAAGGCCGCTAAAGGTGACGCAGGGCAGGTCGGGGGCGAGCGAGGCAATCGAGACGTGCTCGTAGCCGTCCATGCACAGGCGGTCGTAGATCTCATCGGCAAAGATCATCAGCTGATGCCTGCGTGCAACCTCGACGATGCCCTCGAGCACCTCGCGCGGATAGACGGAACCCGTGGGGTTGTTGGGGTTGATGATGACGAGGGCCTTGGTCGCGCTCGTGATCTTGGACTCCATATCCTCCAGGTCGGGATACCAATCCGCCTGCTCATCGCACAGATAGTGTACGGGATGACCGCCGGCAAGGGTTGCGCACGCCGTCCAGAGCGGATAGTCGGGGCTGGGGATCAGAATCTCGTCGCCATTGTCGAGCAGCGCGTTCATCGAAAGCTGAATGAGCTCGGACACGCCGTTGCCCGTGTAGATATGCTCCATCTGAACGTTGGGCAGGCCCTTGATCTGCGAATACTGCATGATCGCCTTGCGCGCGGAGAACAGGCCGCGCGAGTTGGAATAGCCTTCGCAGTCGGGCAGCTGCTGGCGCATGTCCTTGATGACCTCATCGGGCGTGCGGAAACCGAAGGGCGCCGGGTTACCGATATTGAGCTTGAGGATGCGCTCGCCCTCGTCCTCCATACGGGCGGCCTCGTCGACGACGGGGCCGCGCACGTCATACAGGACGTTATCGAGCTTGGTGGATTTAGAAAAAGTGCGCATGGTGGTGCTCCTTGCAATTTGAGCTGAGGGATGGGGTTCGGGCTTGGAATCGTTGCGGGGTGATGATGCCTCGCCTTGATCGGCGTCGCCGGCAAGCAGCCAGGTAACATCGACCTCCAAAATACGGGCGAGCAGCTCAGCCACATCGCGCCGCGGGATCGTCTTGCCGCTCACATATTGGCTCATCTGACTCTTGCCGAGTTTTTTGCCGAGCATCTCCGATGCGCGGATCACGTCCGACTGGCGAACGTCGCGATCGGACATAGCCTGTCGCAGGCGATCGCTAAACGTCTCTTGGGCCACTAGAACCTCCTTGCTGGCAAAGTTCAATTTATAGAACACGAATTGAACCAGGGTTCAATTTAGCAAGCAGTATAGCGCCGTACCTCATTCGAAAGTTCAATTTCATAAGAAAATGTATCGGACTCCGAGATTTGCCCAAAGCGAACAATGGTGTGTACACGTTTAGAGGTATTCGAGGAAACGGGCGGCGGCAAGCGAAACATCGGCCGTTCGATATATGGCGTTGATCTGCCGATGGGGATGTCCCTCGAGCGAACGCACGGCAACATCGAACTGACAACGGCGCAAGATGAGCGCGGGAAGAATGCTCACACCCAGGCCGTCCTCAACCATGGCCATAATCGCATAGTCATCCCAGGTCGACAGCTTGGAGCACACCGTCAGTCCCGCCCGACGGAACAGCGGCGTAATCTCGTCATCGGTGCCGCGTTCTAGCAGAATAAACTGCTCGTTGGCTAAATCGGCAAGAGAGACGACCTCCGCCGCGGCAAGCAACGAATCTGCTGGCACCACCGCCATCAGCTCATCACGCACCAAAGACCGCGATGCCATGCCGTTTTCTCGTGGCTCACGCGGGATAAAGCCCAGGTCGCAGCGCCCTTCCGCCACCCATTGCTCAATCTCCGAGTAATCGCCCATCAGTAGCTCGTAATCGACATCCGGGTAATCGGCACGAAAGCGCGCAATCACCGGCGGCAGCACGTGGGTCGCCACACTCGAAAACGTACCGATGCAGATTTTGCCGCGCATGAGTCCACGCATCTCATCCACCCGTCGCTGCAAGCGAGTGAATTCCTCGCAGAGCGCCTCGACAGCCGGCATAACCTGCCGCCCGTCGGCAGAAAGCACTACGCCCTCGCGACTGCGGTCGAGCACCTTAAAGCCCCAATCGGCCTCAAGATCGGCCACCATACGGCTCACGCCCGACTGCGAATAGCTCAGCCGCTCTGCAGCACGCGTAAAGCTGCCGGCACGCACCGTCTCGAGCAGCACCTGCATCTTTTGAATATTCGTTTCCACGACACCCCTCCACCTTTGCATGAGTTTTTGTCATGTTATCCATGCATTATATTCGCTTTTCTTCTAAAGCCAGTTCACCCATAGTGAACATGCTCGGATATAGAAGGGACGGAAGCGCATGAACAACGGACTGTTTACGTACTTAGCAGCATTGCTATTGTTTGGCTCCAACGGCATCATCGCCGCCACCATCGCGCTGCCGAGCTCGGATATCGTGCTACTACGCACGTTTTTGGGCGCACTCTCGCTTGTCACCATCCTCGCCATCACCCAACGCCATAAGTTGCAGGCGCCATCTCGCCCCCGCGAAGCCGCAGCCCTCCTCCTCTCGGGAGCCGCGCTGGGCGCCAGCTGGATTTTTCTGTTCCGCGCCTACCAGACGATCGGCGTCGGCGTATCCTCGCTGCTGTACTACTGCGGCCCCATCATTGTCATGGCACTCTCCCCGCTCATCTTTGGCGAAAAGCTGACCGGCGGCAAAATCGCCGGCTTTATCGCCGTTGCTTGCGGTGCTTTTCTCATTGCAGCGCAAGGTCTAGGCGGCAATATGCCCATTGCAGGTATCGCCTGCGGCATCGCCTCGGCATTTTGCTATGCGCTGATGGTCATCGCTAGCAAGGGCGCGCCACACATCGAAGGCCTCGAGAACTCCACGCTCCAGGTGAGTGCCGCCTTTGTGACCGCGCTGGTCCTCACGCTCATCACGCAGGGTGCACCCTCATTCCTGTCCGCCGGCGTCGCCGCAGGCATCGATTGGCGCGCCGTCGTCATGCTCGGCGTCGTCAACACCGGCATTGGTTGCCTGCTCTACTTTAGCGCCGTCGCCAAACTGCCTGTGCAGACCGTCGCCGTTGTCGGCTACCTCGAGCCGCTTTCGGCGGTCGTGTTCTCCGCCGTCCTTTTGGGCGAAGCCATAACACCGGTCCGTCTGATGGGTGCCGCGCTTATCATCGGCGGCGCGATTTTTTGCGAACTCGCCGGCAAACGCGCAAGCGCCAAGGCTGGCATCGCCGAGGCAGCACGTGCTTAAAAGCCCCTGTTTTGAAATGCTACCTACGTACATAAATAATCCCCAGCTGGGGATTATTGTCTAAAATAACCTGATGTGCCAAACTGCTCTTGTATGTATAAAGACGGCATAAAGATTATCTGTCCTAGACAGACAACCGGATGTCTAAGGGAGTCCACGTGGCACACAACAAACTGGAGGCAAACCCCCAAGACCAGCGTGGTCAAGGCGGGCACGGAGCCATCCCCCTCTCCGCTGGCATGCTGCTCGTAACGCTCGGCGTCGTCTATGGCGACATCGGCACGAGCCCCATGTACACCATGAAATCAATCGTCGCCAACAACGGCGGCATCGGTACCGTCAGCGAGGACATGATCCTGGGCGCGCTTTCGCTCGTCATCTGGACCATGACGCTCGTGACCACGGTCAAGTACGTGGTAATCGCCATGAAGGCCGACAACCACAACGAAGGCGGCATCTTCGCCCTGTTTAGCCTGGTACGCAAGGTGGCACCGTGGCTGATTCTCCCCGCCATGATCGGCGGTGCGGCACTGCTCGCCGACGGCATCCTCACCCCCGCCGTCACGGTTACCACGGCCATCGAGGGTCTGCGCACCATCGAGTGGGGCCACGCGCTGTTGGGTGACGGGCAAACTAACGTCATCATTATTACCATCATCATTATCTGTGGCCTGTTTGCCATGCAGCGCGCTGGCACCTCGTCAATCGGCAAGCTGTTCGGTCCGCTCATGACGCTGTGGTTCCTGTTCCTGGCAGGCGCCGGTCTATTCAACATGCTCGGCAACCTGTCCATCTTGCGCGCGCTTAACCCCATCCGTGGCGTCATGTTCCTGTTCTCGCCCATCAACCACTCGGGTATCATGGTGCTCGGCTTCGTCTTCCTGTCGACGACCGGCGCCGAGGCGCTCTATTCAGACATGGGCCACGTGGGCAAGGCCAACATCTACGCATCCTGGCCGTTTGTTAAAGCAGCGCTTATCCTTAACTACCTGGGTCAGGGCGCTTGGCTGCTCGCCAACAATTCCAATCCCCAGTTGCTCGCGATGGATATCGTCAACCCGTTCTATATGATGCTCCCCGAGCCCCTGCGCCCCTTTGCCATCGTGCTTTCGGCCGTGGCGGCCATCATTGCCTCGCAGGCGCTCATCACCGGCTCGTTCTCGCTGGTATCCGAGGCAACGCGTCTCAACCTTATGCCGCATCTGCGCATCCACTACCCCAGCGACACCAAGGGCCAGCTCTATATTCCGCTCGTCAATAACATCATGTGGGTCGGCTGCATCTTCATCGTGCTGCTGTTCCAAAACTCCGAGCGCATGGAGAGCGCCTACGGCCTCGCCATCACCGTGACCATGCTCATGACCACGACGCTTTTGACGAGCTATATCGCCGGCATCCTCAAGCACAAACTGGGTGCCTGCGTCTTCGCCCTGCTCTTTGGCGCCATTGAGCTGTGCTTCTTTGCCTCGTGCCTCACCATGTTCTTTGACGGCGGCTATGTCATGATCTTCTTGGCCGCGCTGCTGTTTGGCCTTATGTACGTGTGGCGCCGCGGCACCGCCATCGAGCGCACGCAGACCATCCTGCTGCCCGTCTCCAAGTACATTGACCAGCTCGACCGCCTGCGCAACGACGAGACCTATCCCGTGCTTGCCGACAACCTGGTGTTCCTCACCAACAGCCCCGACCCGCTCACGCTCGACCGCGATGTGCTCTATTCCATCTTGGATAAGCATCCCAAGCGCGCCAAGGCATACTGGTTCATCAACGTGTACGTTACCGATGAGCCCTATACGCACGAGTATTCCGTCGAGACCTTTGGCACGGACTTCCTGTTCCGCGTGCGCCTGGACCTGGGCTTTAAGGTCAACCAGCGCATCAATGCCTACCTGCGCCAGATCGTTGGCGACCTGATGGCATCGGGTGAGCTGCCGCCGCAGCATCACACCTACTCCATCTACGAGACACGCGGCAACGTGGGCGACTTCCGTTTTTGCATGCTGCGCAAGATGCTCGCCCCCGAAACGGACATCAACCGCAACGACCACCGCGTGATGGCCATCAAGTACGCCGTCCGCCGCGCCTGCGGAAGCCCGGCACGCTGGTACGGTCTAGAGAACTCGGCCATCATCATCGAGTACGTGCCCCTCTTTGCCCGCATGCGCCCGGCAGTCAAACTCGTGCGCACCCAGGTGCCGCTCGAAGTTCAGATCGAGGAAGCCGAGGAAATGGAAGTCGACATCTTCTCGGACGACTTGGTCAACGGCAACGAGGCCGGTAGAAACATGAACGTCGATCCCACCGAGCTGCTCGAGAGCGTCGCCGATACGCCCGAACAGCAACAGCTCGACGGCCTCGAGAGCGAACAACTCAACGACGTCAACTTCTAGTGACGTCACAAATCAACGACAGCGGCCCTGCACCCCATCGACCTCTTCCTATTGTGTAGGTGCAGTGATTTTA
>CABRLT010000073.1 GCA_902471785.1 uncultured Collinsella sp. | reverse complement strand
GGCATCGGACTCGGTGCTTGCCGCCACGCGGGCATCGAGGCCCACAAAGTCGTTGGCGTGCACGCAGCGCAGGGCCTCAGCGGCCAGCTCGCGATCCTCGCACGCCGCGAGCAGTTCCTTAAACGGACGCACGCTACCTGCGATAATGCGCGCATCGGGCAGTGCCAGCTTACGCACGGCCTCGGCCACGAGCGAGACAATCTCGACATCGCCCGCGGTATCGCCCGCGCCGATAAGCTCAAAGCCCAGCTGCGTAAACTGACGCGAGCCGCCGGCATTGCGCTGACACTCGCGAACCACCGGCGCCTCGTAGCGAAGGCGCAGGGGCAGGTCAGCCGCGCGCATGCGGGTCGAAACCAGGCGCACGATCGGCAACGTGTTGTCAGGACGGACCACCAGCAGGCGGCCGTCATCGTCAAAGAGCTTAAACGGCGTGTCCGCGATGCGGCCGCCCTCCTCGAGCGAACTCTTGTCCTCGAGCAGCGGCGTCTCGACCGGAAGGTAATGATGCTCCCTGAAGCAGCCCTTCACCGTACATGCGATCTCCTCGCGCGCCTGAGCCTCCTCGGGCAATATGTCCCGGAATCCCCACGGTGTGGCCGTCATCTGGTGAGCCTCCTCATGCTGTGTTTCATATAGAACAGAAGACCGGCATAGCTCCGCCGGTCTTCTGGGTACTTTAGCATACTAGAGTGCTTGCGGGGAAAATCCTTGTCCGCAGCTCACACCGTATTCATTTGGAAACATAGGGGCAGACGCTCAGCTAAATCTGACGATTATCTAGGCCAACCAGAAACCATATCCCGTTTTTCGTCTAAAAACTGGGATGCGGTTTCCGCTGAGGACTATCCGAACTGCTTCTGCAGCGGCTGTTTTGGCTCCGGGACCGCGTCAATCGCATATCTTTATGGCGCCTTTATCCTACACATGTTGTATAACTACCAAATGTGGAATATAACAAAGAGCAAAACATAGGCTGAGCGTTATGGAGGATTGAGGTTGAAAGAGAAGCTATTTCGATGGGTCGTGAAGCACCGCAAACCCATCATCGCGTTCTATGCGGTGGCAGCACTGGTATGCCTGTTCCTGCGCCAGTTTGTAGGCGTTAACTACGACATTACGAGCTATCTGCCCGACGAAGCGGCGTCGACCGTCGCTCTGAATACCATGGGTGATGAGTTTGAGGGTGACATTCCCAACTGTCGCGTTATGGTGCCCAATGTCTCGATCGCTCAGGCGCTCAAATACAAGGACAAAATCAAAAAGGTCGACGGCGTCGAGGAGGTCCTATGGCTTGACGACGCGGCAGATATCGATCAGCCGCTTGCCACGCAAGACAAAGACACCGTTGAGACCTATTACAAAAAGAACAACGCCCTGTTTACGGTGACGGTTAATTCCGAAAAGGAGATCGAGGCAACCGACGCTATTCGAGATATCGTGGGCGACGAGGGCGCCATTACGGGCTCGGCCATGTCTAACGCGCTCGCCACCACATCGACCGAGCAGCAGATCAGCATTATCACGGTCGCTGTCATAGCGATTATCTTCGTGATTCTGGTCATCACGACTACCAGCTGGGCCGAACCCATCCTGGTGCTGCTGGGCCTGGGCGTCTCGGTGTTTATCAACTGGGGCACCAACCTCATCTTTGGCGAGATTAGCTTTGTCACCAACTCTGCGGGCTCCATTTTGCAGGTTGCCATCGCGCTGGACTTCTCGGTCTTTTTGCTGCACCGCTTTAACGAGGAGCGTGGCCGCCACGGCAGCGTTGCCGAAGACATGGTGCAGTCGTGCTGCCTGTCCTCGGTCGCCGTGTTTTCGAGCGGTTGCACGGTCTGCATCGGCTTTATCGCGCTTGCCGCCATGCAGTTTAAGATCGGCCCCGACCTTGGTCTTGCCCTTGCAAAGGGTATCGCCATCAGCCTGGTATCGGTCTTTACCTTTGTTCCTTCGATGTTCGTTCAGTTCGATGGCTTTGTGCAAAAATCGCAGCACAGGCCCTTTGTCCCGCCGCTGGGTAAGTTCGCCCGTCTGGTGCTCAAGGTCTGTATCCCCGCTGCCGTCGTGATCCTCGCCGTGGTTTACCCTGCGCGTGTGGCATCGACCTCCAGCGATATCACGTACTACTACGGCACTTCGCACATTTTTGGTTCGGATACGCGGCTTGGTCAGGATATGGACAAGGTCAAGGAGGTCTTTGGCAACTCCGATACCTACGTTGTGCTCGTTCCCCGTGGAGAGGTGAGCGAGGAGCAGGCACTCTCCAATGAGCTCAAGGCGCTCCCCGAGGTCAAGTCCATCCAGAGCTATGTTGACGTTGCGAGTCCCTATATCCCCACGGGCATGGCCGAAAAGGACACGCTCGATCTGGTGGAGGGAGAGCACTACAGCCGTTTGGTGCTCACGGTTACCGCGCCCTACGAGGGTCCGAGTACATTTAAGCTGGTCAAGAAGATTCGTTGTATCGCGGACAAACATTATCCGGGTAAGGCAATGCTCGCCGGCGAGGGCGTGAGCACCACCGACCTTAAGGACACCATCACCGTCGATAAGGGCAAGGTCGACCTCATCGCCGTCGTGGCCGTGTTCGCGGTCTTGCTGCTGGCCACCAAGTCGCTGAGCCTGCCGATCATCTTGGTGCTCGTGATTGAGACCTCGATCTGGATCAACTTTGCTGCACCGCTCTACACCGGTATGCACGAGTTCTTCCTCGCCTACTTAATTGTGAGCTCCATCCAGCTGGGCGTTGCCGTCGACTACGGCATCCTGATTGCTGACCGCTATCGTGAGGACCGCGTGACCATGCATAAGCGCGAAGCGCTACTCGAGACCATGGAAGCTTGCACGATTCCTGTTTTGACCTCTGGATCGGTTCTGCTGATCAGTGGCTTCCTGATCCATGCGATCTCGAGCCACGGCGTGCTCAAGCAGATCGGCTGGTTCCTGGGCGTCGGCGTGAGCATCTCCCTAGTCGCCGTACTCTTTGCGCTGCCGGGTTTCCTGTATGTGCTCGATGGCCTCATCGGCAAGACCACGCTCAAAGCTCATTTTTTGCCCAAGGATGCCCAGGATCCGGTTTCGGATACCACCGAGGCATCGGCTGCGGACGGCTCCGCTCAGTAACGTTTTACAAAGCAGTTGGAAGGAATACCGCAATGCATACCCATACCACTGATACCGCTTCGAAAGAGCTCAAAGCCCAACGCGATCTTGTACGTCGCCCCCATAAGCGCATCGCTGCGCTCGCTCTTGCCGCCGGTCTGACCGTGGCCCTTACCGTTCCCGGTGCCGTTGTGTTCGCCGACGGCGTAGGGTCGACGAGCGCTGCCTCGGCTACGAGTGAACAGATGGCGACGGACTCCGATAACAGCACGCCGGGATATAAGAAAAACCAGGTCGTATACGTCAAAACCGATGCCGACGGCAATCGCACGGGTGTTTACGTGGTCAATAGCTTCGAGGCCAATAAGGGCGTCAAGATCGACGATGCCGGCACCTATAACAAAGTGACCAACCTATCGACGACTCAAAAACTAACGGACGACAGCGGGTCGGTTGCCGTTACGGGCCAGGGAGTGCAGGACTTTGTCTACCAGGGCGATCTGGACAAGAACACTCAGATGCCGTGGAACGTCACCGTGGCATACCAGCTCGATGGCCGCGATATCGACGCCAAGGATTTGGCGGGCAAGAGCGGCAAGCTCACCATGAAGCTCAAGGTCGAAAAGAATGACGACTATACCGGTGGCGATTATGCCGATAACTACCTGGTTCAGATTACCGGTCAGCTTAAGGATGCCGAGGCACACGATATTGAGGCTGAGGGCGCCACGGTTGCTGCCAACGGCTCCAACACGCAGCTTACCTACATGGTGATTCCCGGCAGCACCGGAGACTACACCATTACGACCGATGTTGAGGATTTTGAGTTTGATGGCTGGCAGATTGTCGGCGTGCCGCTGAATCTTGCCATCGATGTGGACTCGAGCAGCATGGATACGAGCCAGCTCGTGGAGCTCTCCAACGGTATTGCTACGGCCAATAGCGGTGCTGGCCAGGTTGCCGACGGTGTCAAGACGCTCGCGGCCTCGCTTGCCACGGCCAATACCGGTGCCGGCACGCTGTCCAGTGGCGCCGCTGCGCTCGCGGCGGGTACGAGTCAGCTCAACGCGCAGGTCCCCACGCTGGTCGAAGGCGTGAGCAACCTTAATGCCGGTGCCGAGGGGGTTAATGCCGGTGCCGTGCAGCTTAAGGGCGGTGCGTCCGATCTTTCGGCGGGCCTTTCCAAGCTGCAGGGGAGCGCACAGCAGATCTCGGGCGGCATAAGTGGAATTGCCGCTGGGTCCGATACGTACGTCGACGCGCTGACGCTGGGCAAGCAGGCTCAGGAGGCAAACCTTGCCAAGGCGCAGGCTGCGGCCAAGGCGGCCCAGGACGCCGTGACCGCTACGTCGGGCAACGCCTACAGCGCGCTGTACGGGCCGCAGGGTCTTACGGCGGCGCTCAGCGGCGAGGGGCAGTACCTTGCCGGTGCACAGCAGGCGCTCGGCGGGGCAAAGCAGGCCGCGAGCGCCATGGGCAACGATGCGGCAAAGGCTAACGCCGAGAGCGCAAAGGCTGGCGCCGAGAGCACCGTTGCATCTATTGCCGCTGCCAAGGCGGCGGTCGCCGATGCTCAGGACGCGCTGGATAACGCGGCCGATCTCGACTCCGCCAAGGCTGCGGCAGCCAAGCTAAGCGAGGCTACGGCACAGCTGGATGCCGCCACCGCAAGTGCCGGCAGTGCTGCTACCAGCGCGGGTGCCGCCGCCACGGCGGCATCGAGCGCCGATGCGACGGGTCTTACCGCGCTTCTCGATTCTGCATCCAATGCCGTTGCGGGCGCGCAGGGTCTTAACACGCAGGTGTCGCAGGGCCTTAAGGGTGCCGAGTCCATGTTTGGCACGCTTACCGATCAGGTTACGACTTTGGCCCAGGCGGCCGGCGCCCAGGGCGGCGCCCAGGGTGCCGTCACCGCGCTCGATAGCGCCATTCAGGGCTACACCACTGTCCAGGATGGCCAACAGCTGAGCCTGGCCGGAGCCATCGCCTATATGAACAGCGCGATCAACCCGGCAAACCCCACGGCCGTGAACCCCGGTCTTGTCGCCGGTGTTGGCTCTGCAGCAACGGGCGCGGGTCAGCTGAGCGATGGCGCCGCGGCTCTTGCCGCGGGCACCGACCAGCTTGCTGCGGGCACACAGCAGCTCAACGGTGCCACGCCCGCGCTTGCCAACGGCGCATCACAGCTCAACAACGGTGCGGCGCAGCTCAAGACAGGTGCTGCTAGCCTTGCTAGCGGCATGAATCTTCTCTCCTCGGGTGCAGGTACGCTTGCCAGCGGCGCATCCGAGCTCGGCAACGGCATGCAGGAGCTTACCGACCGAACGAGCAATCTCGATACTCAGGTCATCGACACCGTTAAGGACAAGATCGAGGAAATGCTCAACCCCGGCTTTACGCCGACGGACTTTGTCAACGGCGAGCAGGGCGGACATATAAATCGCGTGCAGTTTGTCTATATGACGGGCGCGATCAGCAAGTAGGCAGCCGCGCCCTTGTGGCGATTGGCATCGATAGCAAGTTATGAGGGGAGGGGCCGTCGGGCATTGTCTCGGCAGCCCCTCTTTGCTGTCAGCGGCCACTTCGCGTCTTTGCAGAAGCTGTACCGCAAGATTTGTGTTTGGAAGGAGACGCGCTTTCTGCAAGGGGCGGAGCGCGGAAAGCATGTCCCGGATTTGATGCTCGGAACGGGATGAGCTTTCCGGATCGGACCCCAAGCGGAAAGCGCGTCCCGTTTCGGGGCTTCAGAATGGGACGCATCCGGGAACCGCATCCCACTCTGAGCCGAAATTCCGGGATGAGATTTCCGCCGAGGACACCCTGCGCCGACGGCAACGCAAAAAGGGCGCCCGCGCGAATGCGGACGCCCTTGTGTAGGGTCGAGATATCAACCAGCCAAGATATCGGCCCTGCGGCCAGCTCTTAGTAGTCGAACTGGTGGTAGTAGCGGCGGTACTTGAGGTTGTGCTTGGTGACC
>CABRLT010000072.1 GCA_902471785.1 uncultured Collinsella sp. | reverse complement strand
GCACACTCCCAATCAAAAAACACCAGCTCAGGCGTAAACAGCGCTTCGTTATCCGCCATGCGCTCACCTCTCTCATCTAGTCACCTGCGACGTTCTTGAATGACCAGTCGTTAAAGCCCGTTCCCGATGACTACCCAAAACAAAAGGTGGCCACGCGCGCCTTGGCGCCAATGACCACCCTGACTACTCGGCTAAATTGTACTGTGCACCGCTAGCCGCGAGGTGCATCAATTGCCACTTTGCCGCTCTCCAGCACGTGGACGCGGCCGTCGGCGAGCATCTGAACAACCTCGGGATACAGCACATGCTCAATCGCGTGGATGTGCTCCTCGAGCGTGTCGACATCCCAACCTTCCTCGACAGCCAGCGCGCGCTGGGCGATGATGGGGCCGTTGTCGTAGATCTCGTTGGCAAAATGCACGGTCACACCAGTTACCTTGACGCCGCGCGCAAAGGCATCGTCGATCGCATGCGCGCCGGTAAAGCTCGGCAGCAGCGCCGGATGCAAGTTGACCACGCGGTTGGGAAACGCCGCTAGCAGAGGCGTGTGTACCATGCGCATGTAGCCGGCCATGACCACATATTCGCAGCCGCGCTCGAGCAGCTCGTGCGCGATGATCTCGTCAGCGGCGATGGGATCGGCATAGACATCCTTGGACAGCGTAAGCGTCTGGATGCCCGCGCGCTCAGCACGCTGCAGGCCCTTGGCCGAAGGACGGCTCGACACCACGAGCTCAATCGAGGCATTGAGCTTGCCGGCGGCAATCAGGTCGATCAGCGCCTGCAGATTGGTACCGGAGCCGCTGATGAGCACACCGATCTTGAGCGGCTCAGCCGTATCGGTACCGGTCGGACGGGTATAGGGCACAAAGTCCAGACCCTCGGCGGCAGCCATCTGCTCGTTAGCGCTCATCGGAGTACACGACCTTACCGGAACCCTCGACGCACTCGCCCACGCGGAACGGCTTCTCGCCTAGCGCGACCAGAGCCTCGGTCACCGCGGCCTCGTCCTCGGGGGCGACGATCAGGCACAGGCCGACGCCCATGTTGAAAGTCTTGCATGCCTCGTTGGGCGCGAGCTCGGCCTGGCGCGACACGTAGGTGATGACGGGCGGAACGTCCCAGCCCATCTCGGCACCGTTGCGGGCGACCACGGCGTCGACGTCGTCGGCAAGCGCGCGGTTGAGATTCTCGGTGATACCGCCGCCGGTGATGTGGGCGATAGCGTGCACCGGAGCGCCGCCGCGAAGCAGCTCAAGAACCGGCTTGACGTAGATGCGCGTGGGGGCCAGCAGGGCGTCGGCCAGCGATGCACCGCCGAGCTCCTCGAGCGGACGGCTCAGCTCCTCGGCCTTAGCGGCGGCCTCGGGCGTGCCCGGCTTGATGCCGTCAACACCGATGACCTTACGCACGAGCGAGTAGCCGTTGGAATGCACGCCGGTGGAGGGCAGGCCCAGGATGACATCGCCGGGGCGGACGTTCGCGGGGTCGAGCATCTTGGGACGGTCGACGACGCCCACGGTAAATCCGGCAAGGTCGTAGTCGGCAGGAGCCATGACGCCGGGATGCTCGGCCATCTCGCCGCCCACGAGCGCGCAGCCCGCGAGCTTGCAGCCATCGGCCACGCCCTTGATGATCTTTGCCATGTGCTCGGCCTCAATGTGGCCGATGGCAACGTAGTCCAGGAAGAACAGCGGCTCGGCGCCCGAAGCCAAAATGTCGTTAACGCACATGGCGACCAGGTCCTGGCCCACCGTCTCGTGACGGTCCATGATCTGGGCGAGCACGAGCTTGGTGCCCACACCGTCGGTACCGCTGATCAGGATCGGGTCTTCCATATCCTTAAGCGCGGCGGCCGAGAACAGGCCACCAAAGCCACCGATACCGCCGATGACCTCGGGACGGTTGGTGTCCTTAACCATTTGCTTAATGGCGTCGACGGCGCGGCCGCCCTCGGCGGTATCGACGCCGGCATCCTCATACGTCACATGCTTGCTGTCGCTCATCTGAGCCTTCCTCTCCCACTACCGTCCGCCGCCCGGGCGCCAAACGGTGCTCATAGTTGCCCTCGATTCGGCGCGCGTCATAGCAACGAGCGCCGCTCAATCAACAAAACAGCAGGTAAAACCTACCAAAATAAGCCTGTCCCCAAATGGCAGGTTTTAGGCCTCGCCGTGCTTCTCTTCCCAGCTGCGGTCGTCGTATTTCTCGACCACGGCGTCATCGTCAAAGTGCAGCGGCTTATCCAGGTTGCGGGGCTTAAAGCCCTCCATGAACTTGTCGCGGCCAAAGCTCTCGGGAATCGCCACGGGATAACGGCCGGTAAAGCACGCATCGCAGTAGCCGCCCTTGGGCATGACCTTCAGCAGGCCCTCAACCGAAAGGAAGGCCAGCGAATCGGCGCCGATATACTCGCAGATCTCCTCGACCGTCTTGTTGGCGCTGATGAGCTGCGACTGCACGTCGGTATCGATACCGTAGAAGCACGGCCAGATGACCTCGGGCGAGTTGATGCGGATGTGAATCTCCTTGGCGCCGGCATTGCGCAGCATCTTGACGAGCTGCACCATGGTGGTGCCGCGTACGATGGAGTCGTCGATCACGACCAGGCGCTTGCCCTCGATGTTGTCACGCAGCGGGTTGAGCTTCATGCGCACGCCCATGGCGCGCAGCTCCTGCGTGGGCTCGATAAACGTACGGCCCACATAGCGATTCTTGATGAGGCCCTCGCCAAAGGGAATGCCGCTCTCGTGCGAATAGCCCTCCGCGGGCGGCAGACCGGAGTCGGGCACGCCGATGACCAGATCGGCCTCGACGGGCTCTTCGTGTGCCAGCTGACGACCCATGTCGTAACGGCAGGCGTAGACGCTCTTGCCGTTCATGATGGAGTCGGGGCGGGCAAAGTAGACCTGCTCAAAGATGCAGTTGGCGGGCTCTTCGGCTGCGGGCACACCCTGCTCGGACACCAGGCCCTCGGCGCTGATGCGCAAGATCTCGCCGGGACGGACATCACGGACATACTCGGCACCCACGATATCGAGTGCGCACGTCTCGGAGGCAACGACCCAGCCGCCGGCGCGCGTGATATGGACGGCGGAGTCGGCCGTCGAGGCTCCGTCTTGCGAGGGCAGCTGCGAAACAGAAGCTGCGTCGGCCTGGTCCAGGCCCTCGTCCACGAGCTTGCCCAGCACCAGCGGACGAATGCCGTGCGGGTCGCGGAAAGCGTAGAGTGCCTGCTCGTTGATGAGCGTCATGGCGTAGCCGCCGCGCACGAGCTCCATGGTCTTGCGAATGCCCTCGCGCAGGTGGCCCGTACGCTGGGTAAAGTAGCCGATAAGCTTGGTCGCGACCTCGGAATCCGAATTGGAGAGGAACGGCACGCCCAGCTCGATCAGCTGACGGCGCAGCTCGTCGGTGTTGACCAGAGTGCCGTTGTGAGCAAGCGCGATGATGACGCTGTTGATGGTAGAAAGATGCGGCTGCGAGGCTTCCCAACTCTTGGCGCCGGCGGTGCCATAGCGCACGTGGCCCACGGCCAGCTGGCCGGAGAGCGTCGACAGGTCAGCGTTGGAGAACACGCGATCGAGCAGTCCCAGGTCTTTGCGAACCATAACCGTGCCGCCATCACCCACGGCGATTCCCGCCGATTCCTGGCCGCGATGCTGCAGCGCGCGCAGACCAAAGTACGTCAGTCGAGCCACATCGCGATCGGGTGCCCACACACCAAAAATGCCGCATTCCTCATGCAGCTGGTCGGAGTCCGGATCATACGTCGACATGGTCTTCACCTGTCCCGCGGCGCGCTCGGCCGCGCGGATGGTTTCTTGAGACATGGCATCCCCTCAGAGCCTCGTTATTTGGCGTTACCTGCCCTATTATACGCACGGCAAGACAAGCACTCCCGCGCATGAACAGCGCTTTTTAAAAGCCCACCGAGCTTATAATCCGTTTTGCAGCCAAACATTTTATTGGGCAACCTCCTCGGGGTCGACGATCCCGCATGCTTCCGTCGCGACGCGTCTCGTCCGCCGTTGGGGCTTGCATTGTTGCAATTGGGACGTTCGTCCTGTCTTTTGGCAGGTCGGCGGCGTATCCTTGTACCTACAGCAAAACGAGAAAGGTTATGTATGGATCGAAACGAACTCGACCCCAGCGTCCCCAGCGCCACGGAGGTCAAGAAGATCCCCCTCATCATTAAGGTGTACGCCGTCCTATGCATCCTGTCCGGCGTGGGCACGCTCCCTTCGGTCGGCGCCTTTATGTGGCAGGTCATCACCGCGCTCATCAACGGCAACGCCGCCGCCAAGCTCGGCGACAACACGCTCGTCGCGGTCGGCCTTATCGTCGCCGGCATCATGCTCTCTGCGGCGAGCGCCGTCATCCTGATCATCTTTGGCCTGGACCTCATCAAGAACCAGCGCCGCAACGCCGCGCGCCTGTCCTATATCCTTATCGCATTTACCGTCGTCGAGCTTTTGGTCGACGTGATGCTCCAGGGTATCGGGCCGTTCTTGCTGCGCCCCGCCATCCAGCTCGGCATCCTCGTTGCGCTTTCGGCCACCGTTGACCCCACGCTTCGTCAGGAGCGCGAGCTGCAGCGCCGCCTGCAGGAAATGCTCGATCGCGACGCCGCCGCCGAGGGCATGCTCGGCCGCGATGAGACCGGCGAAGGCTACATCAAGCTCAACTACTTCAACCTGTTCTGGGTATTCCTCGTCTGCTGCGTGCTCGGCCTGATTGCCGAGGACATCTGGCACATGACGGTCGACGACCCAGGCGTCTACCAGGACCGCGCCGGCATGCTGTTCGGTCCCTTCAGCCCCATCTATGGCTTTGGCGCCGTACTCATGACCATGGTGCTCAACCGCTTCTATAAAAAGAACCCCATCATCATTTTCCTGGTAAGCGCTGTGCTCGGCGCGAGCTTTGAGGTGTTCGTGGGCTGGTTTATGCAGACCTCATTTGGCGTGGTCTCGTGGAGCTACTCGCACATGAAGCTGTTCGGCATGCCCGACCCACTCGCCGTCCTTACGGGCGGACGCACCTGCACGGGCTTTGCCTGCCTGTGGGGCCTGGGTGGCCTTATCTGGATCAAGTTGCTGCTGCCGAGGCTGCTCAAGCTCATCAACATGATTCCGTGGAAGAGCCGCTACTCGGCTACCGTCATCTTTACCGTCATTATGCTGGTCGACGGCGTCATGACGCTGCAGTCGCTCGACTACTGGTACCAGCGCGTCAACGGCACGGAGCCGGATATTCCCGTCGCGCAGTTCTACGGCAAGTATTTCGATAATGAATACATGGAAAATCGCTTCCAGAGCATGACCATGAGCCCCAAGGACGCCACACGCGTATAGCGCTGGCGCTGCTGCAAGTCGGTTCCAACGGACAAGTAAGCCCGCTGGCAGTTCAATCTAACTGCCAGCGGGCTCTTGCTACAGATGGGCTCGAATCGATCGCAAAGCCCTATGCCTCGCGCTCTACCTCGTTCACGCATTCATTCTTGATGGTGCCGACAAGCGACTGCAGGGCATCGACCACGTGCGGACGAATGTCTCCGCCAATGAGCACGAGCATGATATCGTCGCCCACGGAAAGCTCGCCGCTCGCCAGCCACACGCGCACATAGCCGATGCCGGGCATCGCGCGCGTGGCTTCGATGGCAGACCGCACCTTTTCGGCGTCGTAGTCAAAGACCATGCCGCCCACCTTGTGGCCCGGCGCCACGCCACCGGTCTCAACTCCGCGCACCTCGGCCTTGGGCGTCGCACGCACCACACCGTTATGCGTCAGATACATACCGCACGCAGGCGCCGACGAATCGGCTTTGGCCTCGCGCAGCCAAGCATCAATCGAAGGCATCGTTTTGCCATTCTCGAGCATCATTTCCTCCTTTTACCGTCATCGAGCAGCTCATTTGGGACGGGGCTCTTTTAGCTACTCTTAACAATCTATTCCTCGACCGGCGTGAGCACCATGACGGCGCGCGTATTGCTAAATGACAGTGAGCGACAGGTCACGAGCGTCACGACCTTGGTTGCCGAAGCAGCGCGATCGCCTGCATCACTCGCCACGGCAGAGGCACCGTCGAGCATCTCGGACAGGTAGTTCTTGAGCCCGT
>CABRLT010000071.1 GCA_902471785.1 uncultured Collinsella sp. | reverse complement strand
GGCGTGGTGCGGGCGCGGGCGGCGGTGTCGCCGGGGGCGGAGGCGCGGCGCTCGGGGAAGCGCTCGGCCATGGCGTCCATGGCGGTATCGAAGGCGTCGGCGGCACCGCGGAACTGCTCATCCAGCCCCTCGACCTCAACGGCCTCGGCGGGAGCGGCGGCAAGTTCGTCCGAAAGCTCAAGCTTGGTCTGGTTCATCTTGAGCCAACCCCAAGTGGCGGCCGGCATCGCATTAACCTGCTCGAGCGTGGTAGCAGCGGTGTTGGTGGTCTGATTCATTATCCGATCGCTCCTTCCATCTCGAGCTTGATCAGGTTGTTCATCTCGACGGCGTACTCAAGCGGTAGCTCCTTGGAGACCGGGTTGGCAAAGCCGTTGACGATCATGGTGCGAGCCTCTTCCTCCGGGATACCGCGGCTCATCAGGTAGAACACCTTGTCGTCGCCGATACGTCCGATGGTGGCCTCGTGGCCGATGTCGACGTTCTTGGCGCGGATGTCCATGGCCGGGATGGTGTCGGAGCGGCTCTGGTCGTCGAGCATCAGTGACTGGCAGCTCACGGTTGCCTTGGAGCCCTCGGCCTTGGGCGTGGCAACGATAGAGCTGCGGAACGTCTGGATGCCGCCGCTCTTGGAGATGCCCTTGGTCTCGACGGTTGCCGAGGTCTCGGGCGCGTTGAGCACGACCTTGCAGCCGGTGTCGAGGTTCTGACCGGCGCCGGCAAAGGTAATGCCGGTAAAGCTCGAGCGGGCGCGACGGCCGTTGAGCACGCTCATGGGGTAGAGGTAGCCCACGTGGCTGCCGAAGGAGCCGCTGATCCACTCGATGTCGCCGTCCTCGTCCACGCGCGCACGCTTGGTGTTGAGGTTGTACATGTTCTTGGACCAGTTCTCGATGGTCGAGTAGCGCAGGTGTGCGCGTTTGCCCACAAAGAGCTCCACAGCGCCGGCGTGGAGGTTGGCCACGTTGTACTTGGGCGCGGAGCAACCCTCGATAAAGTGCAGGTCGGCATCGTCCTCGACGATGATGAGCGTGTGCTCAAACTGGCCGGCGCCCTTGGCGTTAAGGCGGAAGTAGCTCTGCAGCGGGAAGTCCAACTTGGTGCCCTTGGGCACGTAGACAAACGAGCCGCCTGACCACACGGCACCGTGCAGGGCCGCAAACTTGTGGTCGGTGGGCGGGATGAGCGTCATGAATTTCTCGTGGATGAGCGGCTCCCACTGCGGATCGTGCAGGGCTTCCTCAATACCGGAGTAGACGATGCCCATCTTGGACGCCGTGTCCTGCATGTTGTGGTAGACCAGCTCGGAGTCGTACTGCGCGCCGACGCCCGCCAGGTAGCTGCGCTCGGCCTCGGGGATGCCCAAGCGCTCAAAGGTGTTCTTGATGTCGTCGGGCACCGACTCCCAGTCGTGCTTTTGGTCGGTGTTGGGCTTGACGTAGGTGACGATGTTGTCCATGTCCAGGCCCTCGATGGAGGGGCCCCACGTCGGGTCGGGAAAACGATTGAAGATCTCGAGGGACTTTAAGCGCAGGTCGAGCATCCACTGCGGCTCGTCCTTCTTGGCGCTGATCTCGCGCACGATGTCGGGCGTGATGCCGGCGTCGAGGCGCTCGAATCCCTCCTCGCCATAGGTGAAGTCGTAGAGGCTGCGGTCGATGTCCGCGACCTCGGTGCGGTTCTTGGTCATTGCGTCGCCCCTTTACGCCTGCTGCTCGGCAACGGCGGACTCGGCCTGGGCGCGCTGCTCGGCGGCCTCGCGCTCGAAGGTCTCAAAGCCGTTCTTGTCGATCCAGGGGATCAGCGAGGCGTCGTCCTCGCGTACGATGTGGCCCTTGACCATAACGTGGACGCGGTCGACATCCAGGTGCTCCAGGATACGCGTGTTGTGCGTGATGATGAGCATGGAGCCGTCGCAGCTCTTGCGGTAGGCGTCCATGCCGTGGCTGACGGTGGAAAGGGCGTCGACGTCCAGGCCGGAGTCGGTTTCGTCCAGGATGGCGAGCTTGGGCTGCAGCAGCAGAAGCTGGAGCATCTCGACCTTCTTCTTCTCGCCGCCCGAGAAGCCCACGCCCAGCTCACGGTTGAGGTAGGCGGTGTCCATGTTGAGCTCGGCCGCGAGCTCCTTGACGCGACGGCGGAACTCCTTGCCCTTCATCTCCAGGCCGGGGCGGCCGGCGATGCTGGCACGCAAAAAGCTCGACAGCGGCACGCCCGGGATCTCGACCGGGGCCTGGAAGCTCAGAAACAGGCCGGCGCGCGAACGCTTGTCGGTGGTGAGCTCGGTGATGTCCTGGCCGTCAAAGACGATGCGGCCGTCGTTGACGGTATAGACGGGGTCGCCCATGACCAGGTGGCCGAGGGTGGACTTGCCGGCGCCGTTGGGGCCCATCAGCACGTGGGCCTCACCGGCGGCGACGTTGAGGTTGACATTGTGGAGGATGGTCTTCTCGTCCACGGAGGCGGTGAGACCATCGATGGAAAGCAGCGGATTTGCGCTCATGCTGTCCCTCTCTGTATATGGTGTACTCATAGGTGTACTAAACCCTAGGAATCTTCTCGGAATAAAGTTACTATGGGTTCGGCGTTAGTCAAGGGAAAACCCGACTAATCCACTCGACTTTTTAGATGAGGGACATAAAATCAGGTTTGTTTGCCCCGCGTGCATAGGATTTGGGACAAACAAGCCTGGTTTTGTCTCAGTAACGATGGGAGGGTAGGTATGCTCATTTCTTCTAAGGGCCGCTATGCCCTCCGGCTGATGATCTATATCGCGGCGCTGGGCGACGCCGAGGGCAAGATTGCCCTGCGCGAGGTTGCCGACCGCGAGCATATCTCGCAAAAGTATTTGGAGCAGCTGGTTCGTCCGCTTATGAAGGCGGGCCTGCTTAAGAGCGTGCGCGGCAAGGGCGGCGGCTACATGATGGCCAAGGACCCGGCCGAGGTGCGTGCGGGCGACATCCTGCGCGCTGTCGAGGGCAGCACGGCGCCCGTGGCGTGCGACGGCATCGACAACAGCTGCGCCCGCAGTGACCTGTGTTCCACCGTCAAGTTCTGGCGCGGCCTGGACGAGGTCATCGAGAACTATGTCGACGGCGTAACGCTGGCCGACTTGGCCGCCGTTCCCGAAATCAACTTTGACATTAAGCTGTAGGGCTGCAAATGGCATCTCTCGACAAGGTGTGCAAACAAATCGAAGTTTTTGCTCGGGAATGTGACGCCGAGAAGGTTGTGCTGTTTGGTTCTCGTGCTCGAGGCGACAACTTACCCAAGAGCGATATTGACATCGCCGTAGCAGGTTGTCGGGATTTCGGCCGTTTCTCATATTTGATCGAGGAGCGTCTTGATACTCTTTTAGATGTAGATGTCGTCAATCTCGACGAGTCCTTGTCGCAGCAATTGCTCGATGAAATTGCCAGGGATGGTGTGATTCTGTATGAAAAAATATGAGACCTTTGCCAGTGCCTTGGCGAATCTTGAGGATGCGCCCAATCAGGATCTCAACAATGATTTTGTTCAGAGTGGATTGATTAATAAGTTCAATCTTCAATTTGAACTGAGCTGGAAGCTCCTTAAGCGTCTGCTCGAGTATGAGGGTGCCACGCTTGCCGCGTCGGGGTCTCCTCGTGCCATCTTGAAGGAGTCGTACCGATTCTATGACTTTATTGATGAGGCGGCCTGGCTAGATATGCTCAGAGACCGCAATACGAACGTCCATATCTATGACAACAAGCTCGCTCAAGATTTGATTCAGCGCATCTTGAACGTCTATATTCCCGCTTTCTGTCAGTTGAGGGACGGGCTGATGGAGCGATACGGCGAGCTTCTGATGGCGCCCGACGACCAGTTTGTTTAATTCCTTAAGATTTCGCGGAGGGTTGTTGCCGTTTACCGAGGGTTTGTTGTGTAACAACGGGCGAGCTGCAATACTTATTTTTATCTTTGCAAACTGAACTTTAACTACACCAATGCAGGGAGGATCTTATGCAGCCCAAGCATTCTGCTATTGTCGCGGGCCTGACGCTGGCACTTTCGTTTGGCGCCGTTTCCGCGCCGGCACCCGCCGCTGCCGAGGAGCCCACGCCGGGCGTTGCCTCGGATGCCACCGATATCGATAAGGGCCTTTACACCCAACAGTCCTTCTCGGGCGTGTTGAGGTCGGTTCAGGGTGTCTCGTTTGTCAACGTGACTCCCGAGATGAAGTACTTTACCAAGTACGAGAGCCATGGCAACTACAACCAGGGCTTTTCGTATGGCGACGGCTACAACGCGCTGGGTTATTACCAGTTCGACCGTCGTTGGTCGCTCATCCCGTTTATGAAGCAGGCCTACAACTACAACCCCGAAAAATACTGCATGCTCAAGGATGCGATTGATCGCGGCAGCGAGATTTCCAACACGAGCAATGCCATGTACGAGAACGGCCAGCTCACCGAGCTGGGCCATATCGCGCAGGATGCCTTCCAAGGTGCTTATAACACCGATCCTGCTGAGTTTTCGGCTCTGCAGGATGCGTATGCGTACAACTCGTACTATGCGGTGACCGAGGCGTGGCTTAAGAGCGCTCTTGGCATTGACATCTCCGGCCGCGCCGATTGCGTCAAGGGCATGGTGTGGAGCATCACCAACATGTGCGGCACCGGTGGCTGCAGAGACTTCTTCCGCTGGGCGAATCTTTCCAACGATATGTCCGACCGCGAGTTTGTGACGGCGCTCTCCAATAGCGTGGTCAACAATGTCGCCACCAAGTTTTCAAGTCAGCCCCAGTATCATGAGGGCTGGAAGAATCGTTATAAGAATGAGCTGAAGGACTGCTTGGTTTTTATCGCCGAGGATGAGGCTGCCGCTGCGACGCCCGTGCAGCCCGAGCCTACGCCGGTGCCCTCGCCGACACCTGATTCGAATGACGACTCGAGTGACGACGCCAACGATGACAGGATGGATGCGCCCTCGACCGATGCTGACGGTAATGGCTCTGCTGGTGGCACTACCAACGACGGCTCTACCTCGAACGGCTCCGATTCGAACGGCTCTGCTGCGGGTGATTCGTCTCCAAGCTCTGCCGGCAATACGGACAGCGACGCTTCTGGTTCGACCGACGCTGACACCTCTAACTCATCCACCGGCTCGAGCGATTCGTCCGTTGGCACCGGCTCTAACAACGGCTCCGGCTCTGACGCAACCCCTGATTCCGATGCTTCCAAGGACGACACGAATAAGGCGCCGGACGCTCCCGTTGCTTCGCCGGACAAGAAGCCTTCTTTTTCCGAGCAGCTTGGTTCTACGCTGGGCTCTTCGCTGATGGCTGGCGTCAATAATGGCTCGACTCAGAACAAGGACAACTCTGATCAGGTTTCCACGGAAAAGACCGAGGCCGCAAAGGGCGACTCCAAGGACAAGGCTTCCGAGAAGGCTGAATCCGATAAGGGTCCTAGCTCTGATGAGAAGGGCGACAAGTCCGGTCAGAAGAAGGACGAGAGCAAGACCGAGGGCGAAAAGAAACAGCCCGAAGACGACGACAAGAGCGGTGCTGACAACCAAGTCCAAGAGCAAAATGACTCCAAGACGGTGACCACTACAACCACGACGACTACAACGACCAAGTCATCTGGCGGTAACATGCCCAAGACGGGCGACCTTATCGTTATGGCGAGCCTTGCCAGTGCAAGCTTGGCCACGCTGGGTGCCACGTCTATTGTGAGTGGCAAGCATAAGCTCGATCAGCAAAAGAAGGCTGCTGGGCAGAACGACTCCGAGGAGTAGTCCCTTTCGGTTGCCCGACAACTAAAGATTCGCAATGGGGGCCGGTGCAGTTGCATCGGGCCCCATTTTGTTGCACAACGATTTGTTATGCCCCCTCAAGGCCTTTGTTCCTACCGTTGCCCGATGCCTTTGCACGGATCCAGCGTTGCACTTGAACTGCTCGCTACAATGGGCTTCGTGCTGCGTTTTAGGGAGAAGTTACGGTGTCTGAACAGGAGTATTGCAACAGTGACGATACTTTTGGCGTACGGCTTGTCAACCATGTCGATGATGCGGTTTTGCCGGTCGGTGTGCATGATTTTGCCGATGCCATTGGTCGTTGCATGCTGGTTGACAAGACCATGTTTATTGCCGATGTGTTGGACTGCGACGCGTCCGTTGTGGTGT
>CABRLT010000070.1 GCA_902471785.1 uncultured Collinsella sp. | reverse complement strand
CCCGCCGCCATGGCGGCCTCCAGCTTGTCCATGCTCTCGTCATCCAAAAACTTGAGGGCAAAGCGGGCAAGCATTTCCTCGCCCATCAGCCGAGCGCACGCGTCATCATAATTAGCGCCGATCTTCTCATACGCCTCACGCATGGAAATCATGGATTAAAACTCCTTTGGTCAAACTAAATCGTGGGAAACGCGACAACGTCGGCGGGGCGTGCCAACGTCTCGGCAATACGGTCTTGCACCTCGAGCAGGCAGTCGAGCAACAGCGGGTTAAACTCACCGCACTTACCGTCCAGGATCATCTGGATCGCCTCCTTGTGCGGGATAGCGTCCTTGTACACGCGCACGCTCGTCAGCGCATCATACACGTCGGCCACCGAGACCACCTGCGCGGCAATGGGAATCTCGTCGCCCTTAAGGCCATCGGGATAGCCCTTGCCGTCCCAGCGCTCGTGATGCCAACGCGCAATCTGGTACGCATATTCCATAAGCGCATTGCCGACGTGATGGCGGCCCAGCTCAAGCAACATGTCGGCGCCCATCGTGGTATGCGTCTTCATGATCTCGAACTCCTCGGATGTCAGGCGTCCGGGCTTGTTGAGGATCGCGTCGTCGATCGACATCTTGCCGATATCGTGGAGCGCCGAGGCCATAGCGATCGTGGAACGCTGCTCGTTGTCGAGCGGGAACTGGTCGCTGCGATGCACCAGACAGCCCAGCAGCAGCTCGGTCAGCTTTTCGATATGCGTGACGTGCAGGCCGCTCTCGCCGTTGCGAAGCTCCATGACGCCGGCCATGATATCGATGAGCATGCGGCTGTTCTTGACGCGCTCGTTGTACTGCTGAGACAGCAGACTCGTCAGGCGACGCTGCTTGGCATACAGGCGGATGGTATTGCTCACGCGGCGGCGAACGACGCGTGCGTTAAACGGACGGTTGATGTAATCCGAAGCACCCAGCTCGTAGGCGCGCAGCACCACGTCATCGGAATCCTCGCTCGAGATCATGATGACGGGCAGATTGTCACTAACCGATCGGCGCGACAGATCGGCCAGCACCTCAAAGCCGCTTACGCCCGGCATGACAATATCCAGCAGCACGAGCGACAACTCATCGCCATAGCGGTCGACCATGTCGAGCGCCGCACGACCGTGGTCGGCCTCGAGGATGCAATACTCGTCCTTGAGCATCTCGCTGAGAATGGCTCGGTTCATCTCGGAGTCATCGACAATAAGCACCAAAGGCTTTTCGCTTTGGAAGGCCTCGATGGAATCGGCATCGGTCACGACCGTACCGGCTTTTGCCTTAGCGCGGCTCAATAACTGGACAGCGCGGCCAACGCCCTCATCGACCGTCTCGCCATGAATGCGAACGCCACCAACACATGCCGTCAAGCTCACGTACTCATGGCCCGGAATAATCGTGGAATGAACGGCATCGGATACCTGACGCAGGCGACGGGCGAAGTCATCGGAGGGAATATCGGGCATGACGGCCACAAACTTGTCGCAGCCATAGCGCACAAGTTCGTCAGTCGAACGAATTCCGCTGCGTATGGCTGTCGCCACAGCACCGAGTGCAAGGTCGCCGGCATGGCGGCCACACGTATCGTTGAAGGCCCTAAAATCATCAAGGTCGATCATCGCAACGCCGGCATTCATACGGGCGCTTCGGAGCTTTTCCTCGTAATACCGGCGATTGTGCACACTCGTCAGCACGTCGGTGTAGACAAGGTCCTCTTCTGCAGCCTCTTGCTCATCGATCGGACGCACCATCAGCAGGACGTGAGGCTCGCCCTCGACCTTCAGAGGGCGTAGGCGGGCGCGGTACTCAACACCATCGTTGAGCAGTTGCTCCGACACCTCATCGGAATCTGCCAAGGCCTCAAGACTCGACTGACGCAGACAAGGGCACCGATTGCCGGCGAGCAGGCAGTTAGGCTCGCTCTTAATCTGATCGGCCGACAGCAAACGCACCACGGGGTAGGTCTTCGCGACGCGGGCGACCTCGGCGGCAGCCTCCTCGTCGGTTAGATTGACCTCGTGATTTTTGAGCATATGGGGCCCTTCCTATCGTTACGCACGGCAACGGTGCATATCAATTGGTACAAGGGTAGCATCTAACAGCTGAAGGCAAACGCGCGATTATCGTTACATTTTTATGACCTGGCAAACGGCGGTAATGGAGCCGCGGGCGCGCGGTTATGGGCGCATTCGTTAACAATGACGAAACGCTAACAGCCCCTCTCCCCGCAGGTCATCGAGCGTGCTAACGCTCCAAGACATCGCGAACGGCGTTTGCCGCCGTAACGGGGCGATCGCGCAGACCGTTATGCGCGCCCGGGATCGTCACAAGGGGGCAATCGAGATATTCGGCAGCCGCTCGCGTGCCAGCCTCGCGGGGTGTATCGACCGAAAGCTCGCCCAAAAACACGGCCGACACCGCCTTTGACGCGCGGACGCGCTCCCAGTCGGGAGCATATGTCATATTTGTTCCGTATTCATTAGCCATAAAGCAACGACCATTGCGCAGGGCATGTTTGGCTTCCGCTTCGGTCGTCCCGGGAGCTTCGGGGTCCAAGTCGCCGAGGGCTCCCAAGAAAAGCCGGAGCGCCCTTGAAACCTTTCCAGCCGCAATCATATCGAGCAAAACCGGAGCTGCGCCCATGCCGACGCCTTCGGCCGACACAGCCGGCTCATGCAGAATCGCACGGGCGACGAGATGGGGTTCGGCGCGAAGAAGCTCCAGCGCCACCAACGTACCGGCGCTATGCGCAAGCACATTTGTCGGAGCGCCAACGTGTTCGATCACGGCCTGCAGGTCGGCGGCCTGAGCGGCAAGATCATAGCTGCCGTCTGCCGCATCGCTGCTGCCACCGCAGCCGCGGCGGTCGTAGGCAATTACGCGGTAGTTGCGGCTGAGCTCACAAGCGATACCGTCGAAAAATGTGCCGTCGACACAAGCGCCGTGCACGCACACCAAGGCAGGAGCATCAGGCGACACATCTGGGCCGGCATATTCGCGACAGGCAATCGTGGTGCCCGCATTCTCGACCGTAAAATTCATGTTGTGCCCCCATCATCAATGCTCATCCAGTTGCACGTCAGCGCGGTTGGATGGACCCACATTGCCTTACACCTTGTTAACAGATTAACTTTACCCGACCCGAGGCTTTTCATGGCGCGGCATAATGGGCGACGTGAAAAAACGAAACTTGTAAAGCAAGAGCCCGCACCTTGCTTTGGAGCCGATGCTATGCTTAGGCACAATTGTCTTGAGGAGCATATGCCTATGTCTACGTTTTTGAATGCCAGCCCCATCTTTGGGCCCGTTCGCAGCCGTCGCCTTGGTCTCTCGCTCGGCGTCAACATGATGCCGGCCAGCGGCAAAATCTGCACGTTCGACTGCATTTACTGCGAAAACGGCCTCAACGCCGAGCGCCCCTGCCATGAGCCGTACAACACAGCTGCCGTGGTACTCGACGCGCTCGAGGCAAAGCTGCGCGAGATGGCAGCCGAGGGCGAGCTCCCCGATGTGATCACCTTCGCAGGAAACGGCGAGCCCACCGCCGCACCGGAGTTTCCCCAGGCGATTGCCGGCGCCGTCGCGCTGCGCGATCAGCTGGCCCCAAACTCCAAAATCGCCGTGCTCTCCAACGGTACGCGCGCCGACCGCCCCGAGGTGCACGATGCGCTCATGATGGTCGACGACAACATCCTCAAGCTCGATACGGTCGACCCGGCGTTTATCCAGCTGCTCGACCAGCCCGTTGGCCCCTACGACGTCGAGCACCAGATTGAGACGTTCGCAAGCTTTGACGGTCACGTTATTATCCAGACGATCTTTTTGACCGGCGAGTATCAGGGCAAGCTCATCGACAACACCGGCGAGGAGTACGTTGCCCCCTGGCTCGCGGCGCTTGAGCGTATTCGCCCACAAGAAGCGACCATCTACACGGTGGCGCGCGAGACACCGGTCGCCGGCCTTGCCAAAGCGGCACCCGAGGTGCTCGACACGATTGCCGCACGCGTACGCGCCCTCGGCATCCCCTGCCAGGTGAGCTACTAGCAAAACCACGCAGCAGCTAGTGCCTGCCATCCCGCTCCATCAGTTGCGGTGATATAGTTCCTATTTATGCTGTTAAACCGCTTAAATCGGAACTATATCACCGCAACTTTTATGGACGCGTGGGTGGGCTATACTAGCTGCGAATGAAAGGAAGTTAGCCATGTTTGACAATGGACCCGTGCCCGGCCGCAACGACGCCTGCTGGTGCGGCAGCGGCAAAAAATATAAGAAATGCCATAGCGCCTTTGATGAGCGCCTCGAGCGCTTGTGGGAAGAGGGCTGGGAGGTTCTGCCCCGCACGCTCTACAAGACGCCCGCCGATATCGAGGGCATCAAGCGCTCGGCCGCCATCAACGTGGGCGTGCTCGATTACGTAGGCGAACACATCGCCGCGGGCATGACCACCAACCAGATCGACCAGATGATCTACGACTACACCGTCGAGCACGGTGGCACGCCGGCCGACCTCAACTATGAGGGCTACCCCAAGAGCGTTTGCACCTCGATCAACGACGTGGTCTGTCACGGTATCCCCTGCGATACGGACGTGCTGCATGAGGGCGATATTATCAACGTGGACTGCTCCACGATCCTAGACGGCTACTTTAGTGATTCGAGCCGCATGTTCTGCATCGGCGAGGTCTCTGCCGAGCGCCAGCGCCTGGTCGACGTCACCCGCGCCAGGGTCTGGCTGCCGTCAAGCCGTGGCTGCCGCTCTCCGTGATGGCTGAGGCCGTGCAAAAG
The DNA here is from genome assembly GCA_902471785.1 of uncultured Collinsella sp. Lineage (GTDB taxonomy): Bacteria > Actinomycetota > Coriobacteriia > Coriobacteriales > Coriobacteriaceae > Collinsella. The sequence goes on along the minus strand of CABRLT010000070.1, from coordinate 1,357 downwards.
ACGGTCGAGGACGCCGGCTTTAGCGTGGTGCGCGAGTACGGCGGACACGGCATCGGTAAGGAGTTCCACGAGGACCCGTTTGTGGGCTTTACCACCGAGGCGCCCGATGTGGACACCATCATGGCTCCGGGCATGGTCTTTACCATCGAGCCCATGGTCAATGCCGGAGCGCCCGACATCAAGATCAGCAAGGGCGACGGCTGGTGTGTGCGCACCAAGGACGGTAGCGATTCGGCCCAGTGCGAGGTACAGCTCGTGGTGACCGAGGACGGCTACGAGCTGCTGAGCTGGTAGCCGTGGATGCGCCGGGCTTCGCGATGGATATGTTAACCATCGCAAAGCCCGGCGTTTTTATAGCGTTTTGCCTGATAAAACCTGCCAAAATAAACCTGCCCCTTTTGGTAGGTCGAGCGGAGAGGACTGCTTGTGAACATCCTGGTTTTGCTGCCCGTCAACGACCGTCATCGTGCAATTCTTGAGTCGAGCGCTCCGGGCGAGGACTTTATCTACACGAGCGCCGACGCCGCCACGCGCGAGCAGGTCGCCGATGCTGACGTGATCTTGGGCAACATCGACCCTGACATGCTCACGGCATGCGAACATCTCCAGCTGTTGCAATTGCAGACCGCTGGCTATGACGATTACTTGGCCGCCGGCACCGTGCCGGCCGACGCCAAATTGTCTTGCTCGGTGGGCGCCTACGGCCAGGCCGTAAGCGAGCACATGTTTGCCATGGTGCTGTCTATGATGAAGCACCTGCCCGGCTATCACGACTTGCAGCGTGAGCATCGCTGGGAGGATTTGGGGCCGGTCACCTCGCTCAAAAACGCCAATGTGCTGGTGCTGGGCGCGGGCGATATCGGCGGCCACTTCGCCACGCTCTGCCGCAGCATGGGCGCGCACGTCCGCGGCATCAAGCGCCATCCGCTCGTCTACCCCATTGTGTTTGAGGACATGGACGGCATGCACGCCCTGCCCGAGCGCCTGGCCGAGGCAGACGTCGTCGCATCCTTTATGCCCAGCACACCCGAGACCCGCGGTCTGGCGAACGCCGAATTCTTCGCCGCGATGAAACCAGGCGCTTTCTTTGCCAACGGCGGCCGCGGCGACCTCGTGGTTGCTGACGACTTGGTTGCCGCCCTGGAGTCGGGACATCTTGCCGGCGCCGCGGTCGACGTCACCGACCCCGAGCCGCTGCCTGAGACAAGCCCCCTGTGGGATGCGCCCAACATGCTCATCACACCGCACGTCTCCGGCTGGTTCCACCTGGAGGCTACGCTCAACAACGTGGTCGACATCGCCGCGGAGAATCTGCGTCATCTACAGGCGGGCGAGACGCTTCGCTGCTGGATCGAAC
>CABRLT010000069.1 GCA_902471785.1 uncultured Collinsella sp. | reverse complement strand
CGCACTTGGGTTTGCGGGCGTCGCAGATCTCGCGGCCAAAGGTGATCCACTGGTGATTGACCGACTCCCAATACTCGTGCGGCAAGATCTTGAGCAGATCCTGCTCGGTCTTGAGCGGCTCTTTGGCGTGCGTCTTGGGACTCAGCATCAGGCGATGCGCGATACGGTTGACGTGCGTATCCACCGCGATGCCTTCCACGATGCCATACCCCACGTTGAGCACGATGTTCGCCGTCTTGCGCCCCACACCCGGCAGTTTGACGAGCTCCTTCATATCCGCCGGCACTACACCGCCGTAATCGGCAACGATCATCTGCGCCGCTTCCACGGCGTGTTTGGCCTTGCTCTTGTAGAAGCCAAGCGACTTGATCGTGTCCGCCACGTCGGCAACACTCGCCCCGGCCATGGCCTCGGGCGTGGGCCACTGGGCAAACAGCCGCGGCGTCACCTTGTTGACTTGCGCGTCGGTCGTTTGCGCCGAGAGCAGCACCGCGATGAGCAGCCTAAAGGGATTCTCGTGGTCCAAGAAGCACTCGACCGGGCCATAGCGACGGTTAAGGCGCTCGCACACCTCGATGGCGCGCTCGCGTTTGGCGGCATTGGTCTCGCGTGGCATAACGACTCCTCGGCTCGGCGGCATAACAAACCTATGGGCACGATTGTCCCACGTATGGGGTCTTTACGCCTCCAAAAATGCGCCGGTCTGGCGGCCCCACAGGCTTGCGTACTCGCTGCCAGCCTCGACAAGCTGCACATGCGTACCGTCCTCGACAATCTCGCCGTCCGCCAGTACCACGATGCGGTCGAGCGCCGCCACGGTGGACAGGCGATGTGCCACCACAATGGAGGTGCGGCCGCGCATCAGGTTCTCGAGCGCCTCCTGCACCAGCGCCTCGGACTCGCTGTCCAAGGCAGACGTCGCCTCGTCGAGCACCAGGATCGGCGCATCGGTCAGAATAGCGCGGGCAATGGCCACGCGCTGGCGCTGGCCGCCCGAAAGCTTAACGCCCCGCTCGCCCACCATGGTGTCAAAGCCACGGGGCAGGCGGTCGATAAACTCGGTCGCATTAGCCAAGCGAGCCGCTTCGCGGATCTGCTCGTCGGTAGCGTCGGGGCGGCCGTAGGCGATATTCTCGCGAATGGAGCGATGGAACAGCAGCGCCTCCTGCGGCACGTAGGCAACTTGGCGGCGCAGGCTCTGCTGCGTGCAGCGCGAAACGTCCTGGCCGTCCACGAGCACGCGGCCGACCTGTACGTCGTCCAGGCGCAGCAACAGCTTGGTGAGTGTCGTCTTGCCCGAGCCCGATTTGCCCACCAGGCCCACGCGCTGGCCCGCCGCCACATGGAGCGTCAGGTCGTCGAACACGCTCTCGCCCGCCGCGGCATCACGGTATGCAAAGCTCAAGTGCTCAAAATCAATCGCGCCCTCGCTCACCTTGAGCTCGGGGGCGTTCTCGTCGTCTGCCACCAGACACGGCTCGTCCAGCACGCGCGTCATCTCGGCCGCATCGCCCAGCGCGCGATTGATGCGCTGCATCATGGAGCTCACGTAGTTCAGACGCATGGTGAGGTTGTACGTATAGGTAAAGATCATGACGAGCGCGCCGGCAGAGATGCCAAACCACGCGTTGCCGCCCGCCACGAACACACTCACCACGGCCATGGTGATGACGATGAGGCCCGAGGTCGTAAAGTTGCGCTGCATCATGGCGTGCATCGAAACCGTTTCGGCGTCGCGTGCGGCGCGGTCGGCGCTATCGAACAGGTCGTGCTCAAAGTCTTCGCGCCCACAGGTCTTGACGGCCAGGATGTTCGTGACCGCGTCGGAAAGCACGCCCGACAGCTTGTTCTGCGCGGCGGACGTCGCGGCCGAAAGCGGCATGATGCGCTTATACATAAGCCAGACAAACGCAATGTAGACGACCATAATGCCCACCAGGATCACGGTAAACGTCGGCACCACCGGAGCGAGCGCCGCTACCGTGCAGACAACCGAGGTGATGGTGGGAATGAGCGAATACACCGTTACGTCCACCAGACCCGTGTAGCCGCTCATAAAACGACTCGTTTGGCTCACAAGCGATCCGCCAAAGCGGCTGGTGTGGAATGTCATGGATTGATTGGAGAGCGTGTCGAAGCACAGGCGCGCCAGGTGGTAGTTGCCCGCAATCTCGAGCTTGTAGACGGTGTAGTCCTGCAGCTTGGAGAGGATCTGACCTACCAGGTTAACGAGCACGAGCGCCAGAATATAGGGGCTAAAGACCTCAAACACCTGGTCGCCCGCCACGGGGCCGGCCTGGACGCGGTCGACGATAAGGGCCATCACGTAGGTGTTGGCAAACGTAAGCAAAAAGATATAGCCCGCCGACGAGAATACCGAGAGAAAGACGATCAGTGGCTGCGTGCGCGTGACATCCCAAAAACGTTGCAGCGTGCGGCGCACGGTGGAGCGTTTGAGCGGACTGGTGCTTCTCTGAGACATGGTCTTCCTTTCGCGTCTGATGGGGCGAAGCGCCATTGTTGCACACTAAAGCGCACTTCAGGCAAGCACGATGCGAAAAGCGCCCGCGCCCCGCGCTTGCGCCGACGCCCCGCCGTCCGTTGCGGCTAGCCCTCGTCTTCCTGGCCCGCAAGTAAGCCTGCGGACTCCAAGCCCAAGATCTCGTCGGCCTCCTCGGCATCCTCCAGCGCGTCGATGTCCTTGAGCTTACGCTCCATAACGTTGGTGCGCGTGGTGATGATGCCCTCGACCGTCTTGCCCGCGGTCTCGATCTGCTGCTGGGCGCGGCGCAGCGCCTTTTGATAGCGTGGCAGCTCGGCCTTGACGGCGGAAAGCACGCGCAGCACGTCATCGGTGCGTTTTTGCAACTTAAACGTCTGGTAGCTCATCTGAAGGCTGTTGAGGATGGCCGCCATGGTGCTGGGGCCGGCAACGTTGACGTGATAGTCGCGGCCCAGGGTCTCGATAAGCCCGGGGCGGCTGACGACCTCGGCATACAGGCCCTCAAACGGCACGAACATGATGCCAAAATTGGTCGTCGCGGGCACGCTCAGGTACTTTTCACAGATGTCCTTTGCCTCGCGCTTCACCATCATATCGAGCGTCTTGCGCGCGGCGGCGACGGCCTCGGCATCACCCGACTCCTGGGCGTCGAGCAGATGCTCGTACGCGTCACCCGGGAATTTGGAGTCGATCGGCAGCAGCACGGGATCGCCCTCGTCTACCGGCAGCTTGACGGCAAACTCAACACGCTCCGAGGCGCCAGGCTTGGTGGCGACGTTTTCCAGATACTGGTCGGGCGTAAGGATGTCCGCCAGGATCGCGCCCAGCTGCACCTCGCCCAAAATGCCGCGCGCCTTCACATTACCCAGCACGCGCTTAAGGTCGCCCACGCCGGTGGCGATAGACTGCATGTCGCCCAGGCCCTTGTACACGGCCTCGAGCTGGTCGCTCACTTGCTTAAACGATGCAGACAGACGGTCGTTGAGCGTACGGGAGAGTTTCTCGTCCACCGTCACGCGCATCTGATCGAGCTGCACGTTGTTGTCCTTGCGGATGGCGCCCAGCTGGGCATCGACCGTCTCGCGCACCTTGTCCAGGCGATGCTCGATGCCCTCGCGGTTGGCGCCCAGCTGTTGGGCCGTCTCGCGGCGCAGGTCATCCATACGGTCGCCAGCCTGCGAGAACTCGCGCGCGATGGTCAGGTAGCGCTGCTGCTCAACGGCTGCATCGGTCGCCTGCTGCTGCGCGATGGCGTTTGCCGTGCGGCGGGTTTCTGCCAACGCGACATTAAGGGTGTCGAGTGCATTGTTGGCCCGCTCGAGCGCCGCGAGCGTCTCCGCGTCGCTGCCGCCACGCTCTCGCAACTCGGCACGAAGGCCTTTAAGCTGCAGGGCGCAAACCACAGCAACTCCCACCGCCACCAAGGCGATCACAACAAGCGCAATATCAATAGCAGACATAGACTCCGCCCAACAAACTCAATCGATTATCAATCAAAACCGCGATCAATCTTACCCCGCCACACGCACCGGGCGCCCGGCCCCTTCTTGGGTGCCCCTCCCCTCCGCATATTCCATAATGCGGCGCGCCGTTTTCCTGCTCACCTTTGAGTCATCGCCGGCTAAGTATGCGTACACGTTTCCCTTATTCAGATTCAAATCGCGGCAGAGACCGTAGCGCGTGCCGCCCGATTCCCTTAGCGCTCCCAATGTTCTTTTTCGCATCAGGGCGTTGATCCTTCTGTCCGCCACCGGCTTTTCCTTCTCCGCTCTATACGCACGCCAAACGTTGGCATAACGGTTGGGGAGCTCACTTTTGGCACATAGAGACGCCATGCCGCCCGCTTGATCGTACAAGGACAAAACGCCTCGGTAATCCTCTTCCATCCACGAGCCCTCGGATAAACCCAGAACGTATTCGGCTTTTCCTTGCGCCAAAGCGAGCAAAAACAGAGGTTCCGCCACGCGCGGCGCAACCGTCGTCGCCTGCTTAACCAGTTTTCTAAAACTCAGCGACTGCTGTCCGGATAGCTCTCGGCAATAGCCTTTTAAGAATCCCTCAAAGGTCAGATTCAACCGAGCACCTCCTTTTTGTATTGCCTGTATGCGCAGACCATCTCTTGATAACTCCGCTCCGAGGGCGACGATGCCAGAGCCTCTCCCTCGTCGAATATAAGCCGCTCGAGCAGATCCCAATCAAGTCGGTCAACGAATGCCTGACTATGAAGATCGACGATGTCGTTCGGACGATAGGCATAAAGCTTCATCACCGCCAGGTCCTCCAAAGATGGCGTAAAGTACCTGATAAAACGCGCCCCAATCTTCAAGGGAATCAAACGATCTTCGTAATTGAATGGCATCTGATTACAATATGCCACCGCCATACCATTCACCTCGGGGTATCGAGCTATGATCTCGCGGAGGCACCTGTCTGCCTCAAACACATCAATATCATGTGTAACCGACCGATTCGTCACATCATTTAGCATGAAGGCGCTTCCTCCCACCAATACAACGCTCGGCCTGTCGTCTCTTGGACCTATTTCCAGCTCCGCCTCTTCGTCAATGCCCAAAAGAGTCTGCTCTAAATCCTGCTTATACATAGCAAATCCTATTATTATTCATCTTTAATAATACTATTCAGTCGCACGACAGGACCCAAAGGATGCAAGGATTCTACTCGTGGCGATAATCCGTACACCCTAGAAGTCCTAATGTGACAAACGCTAACTCTCCCAGCCGGCGCGGATGGTTGTTATGACGTCGCCTAGGCGCTGGCCGAGAGCTGCCAAGTGCTGAAGCACCTCATTGGGTGAGGCGCCGTTGAAAATGCACGTGAGGGCATATGAGGCCAAAAAGATTGCCGCGAGCCCCAACGGGATCAGCACAATCATCGCTAACGTGCGCAGGCGCTGGCCCACGCGGCGGTGACGTGTGCGGCGCTTGTCGAACGCAAGCTCCTGCGCATATGAATCTTGTTGTATGGAATAGTTCTCTGGCGCCGATCCGCCCGCAGGCGAAACCGCAGGCATGGCATTTTGCGCAGGGGGCCGGGCGGCTACCCCTTGCATTTGCATCTCCATGAGCCGTTGCTGCTGACGCAACATGCGCTCAGCTTGTTGCTGCGGAGTCTCAAGAAACAGATCCATGCTGGCCTCCAAAATCGGAGCATTCGACGCTTGCGCCCAGCATCCCGCACCGCCAAGGCCACGGCAACGCAATCCGTAGCAATAGCTGCAAAGTTTCTTGTTGGCAAAAGCTGTCGAAAACCTCAACAACTCTTCTACCAGCACTTTCTCTGAGCTTTTTTTCATCAGCAATCTTTTGGCCTTCCACCCTTACGCCAACTGACCAAAATCTAACCAAAAGCTTGACGGAAATTGTGAAGACCGGAACCTCAAACACGGCACGGCGCCCCGAATGAGGCGCGAAAAAGCAAGGCGGCACGGCCTTGGGCGAAGCACCCTGGACAGTTAGTTCAAATTCGTATAATTCAGGCCCCCTCCATATGCTCTAAGATGCTACGTTTGGTGCGATTGAGTTCACACAACGGGCAAGTAAGACCTAAAACCAGGCCCTTCAGGCAGCCCAAAGGGGCTCGATAGGCCTCCAGCTGCCAAAAAGCCGACCGCAGAGTGATTGGAAAAATACGTATCTGAACTAACTGTCCACTTCATACAAAAC
>CABRLT010000068.1 GCA_902471785.1 uncultured Collinsella sp. | reverse complement strand
TGCGCCGTGCGCCAGTGCGATGGCCTGCGAGGAGCTGAGCACATCAGCCGACGTAAGGCTGCGCTCGAACAGGCCGCCTGTGCCACCGGCTGCGATGATCGTGGCCTTGGCAGCAAAGGGCACGATTCGATCTTCGGTGAGGTCGTAGAGCACGGTTCCGGTGATTCTGCCGTCCGTATCTTCAACAAGGTCGATAAGCTCATGGCGGGGGAGCAGGCGAATGCCGAGCGACTCGATCCGGGTCGTCAGAGCGTCCTCAAGGGGCTTGCGGGTGAGGCCGCACCACATGCGCGTCTTGTGGTCAAAGCAGGGGATAAATTGCTTTTGCTGAGCGCTTTCAGCGCTTTGCGGACGCTGGAGCTCAACACCCAGGTCTTGCTCGAGCCATTCAATTGCCTGGGGAATGCTGTGGACAAACGTCTGGACAAGATCGGGGTCGGCGACGCCGCCACCAACGGTCTGGATGGTATCGATAAGGTCTTGTTCGTCGTCTTCGTTAACGGGTCCGATAAGCCCCAAGCCCCAGGTTCCGGGGAAGAAGCTTGATCCACTCATAGTCTTGCCGGCGCTTGCCACAGTGACGGTCACGCCCGCGCGCGCCGCTTCGATGGCGGCGCAAAGGCCCGCAATGCCAGATCCAATTACCAGTACATCAGTCGATTCCATCGGATTCCTTTCTCGTCCGGCGCATTGTCGCACGGGTGATCGGCAATGGGGCCGCAAAGACTCGGCAAATCGGTAAAGGGCACATATGGCAGGTGGGCGTCATGGGCGTTCTGATGCTCCATCTCATCACATCTCGTATATCGCCCCAACTGATATATCGGCATTAGCTACCCTGCGACAGTGCAAACAAAAAGAGCCGCCACCTTAAAAGGTAGCGGCTCCAAAGCTCAACTATATGAGCATCGCGCGGGCGCGATTAGGCCTTGAGGGCCTCCTCGACGGCGACAGCGCAGGCGACGGTGGCACCGACCATGGGGTTGTTGCCCATGCCGATGAGACCCATCATGTCGACGTGCGCAGGCACGGAGGAAGAACCGGCGAACTGGGCGTCGGAGTGCATACGGCCCATGGTGTCGGTCATGCCATAAGAGGCAGGGCCGGCGCCCATGTTGTCCGGGTGCAGGGTACGGCCAGTGCCGCCACCAGAAGCGACGGAGAAGTACTTCTTGCCAGCCTCGATGCGCTCCTTCTTGTAGGTGCCAGCGACGGGGTGCTGGAAGCGCGTGGGGTTGGTGGAGTTACCGGTGATTGAGATGTCGACGTTCTCGTGCCACATGATGGCAACGCCCTCGCGGACGTCGTCGGAGCCGTAGCAGTTAACGGCAGCGCGGGGACCATCGGAGTAGGGGATGGTCTCGACGACCTTGAGCTCGCCCGTGTAGTAGTCGAACTGGGTCTTCACATAGGTGAAGCCGTTGATGCGGGCGATGATCTGAGCGGCGTCCTTGCCCAGACCGTTGAGAATAACGCGCAGCGGCTTCTTGCGAGCCTTGTTGGCGTTCAGAGCCAGGCCGATAGCACCCTCAGCGGCAGCGAAGGACTCGTGACCGGCCAGGAAGGCGAAGCACTCGGTGTCGTCGGAGAGCAGCATAGCGCCCAGGTTGCCGTGGCCCAGACCGACCTTGCGGTCCTCGGCGACGGAGCCGGGAACGGTGAAGGCCTGGATGCCCTCGCCGATGATGGCGGCAGCCTCAGAAGCAGACTTGGCGCCACGCTTGACAGCGAGAGCGCAACCGAGGGTGTAGGCCCACTCGGCGTTCTGGAAGGCGATGGACTGGGTGTTGTTGACGATCTCACGCGGGTTGAAGCCCTTGTCGGTGCAGATCTGCAGAGCTTCCTCGAGGGAGGCGATGCCGTTGTCGGCGAGGCACTTGTTGATCTTGTCAGCGCGGCGCTCGTAACCTTCGAACGTAACAGTCATAGTTATTTCCCTCCCTTTCTACTCGTGAACCGGGAACACGCTGGCGACGGAGTGAGTCTCCTCGTCGGTGCGCGGGTCGATGTACTTGGCAGCGTTCTCCCACTGACCATAGTGGCCCATAGCGCCAGCGATGGCCTCCTCGGGGGTCTTGCCGGCCTTGACGGCGTCGGTGAACTTGCCGAGGTTCAGGAACTCGAACGCGATGATCTCGTTCTTGTCGTTGAGAGCCATGCGGGTGACGTAGCCCTGAGCGAGCTCGAGGTAACGAGCGCCCTTGGCCTTGGTGCCGAACATGGTGCCGACCTGAGAGCGAAGGCCCTTGCCGAGGTCGTCGAGGGAGGCGCCCACGGGCAGGCCGCCCTCGGAGAACGCGGTCTGGCTGCGGCCGTAAACGATTTGCAGGAAGATCTCGCGCATAGCAACGTTGATAGCGTCGCAGACGAGGTCGGTGTTGAGGGCCTCGAGGATGGTCTTACCGGGAAGGATCTCGGAAGCCATGGCGGCAGAGTGGGTCATGCCCGAGCAGCCGATGGTCTCAACGAGGGCCTCCTCGATGATGCCGTCCTTGACGTTCAGCGTGAGCTTGCAGGCGCCCTGCTGAGGTGCGCACCAACCCACACCGTGCGTAAGACCGGAGATGTCGGAAATCTCCTTAGCCTGGACCCACTTGCCCTCCTCGGGGATGGGTGCGGGGCCGTGGTATGCACCCTTGGCAACGGGGCACATGTTCTCCACTTCCTGTGAGTACTGCATGCCTCTCCTCTCTATCGTGTTGGCGTCCCGTCTGGGGGTCGTGGCTGGCGATTGCCGGGCGACCCTTCGAAAGGGACATGACATGCAGCCCCTATAATACCGCGAAATGCACGGAATATTCGGCGAACGGCTCAGTTTTCGTAGCGAGAAGTCCGGAAGTTTTAATTGAAACGGTTTAACTCTACGTTCTGTGGTCGTGAGCTTCCGTAGAGGGGGTCCGTCTTGGGCAAGCTTTTGGTCCGCTCTTGCAAGCGTTGCAGTGGTTGACCTGTTGCAACGGTGCCGTTCGCCGCCTGTTTGCTGCCTTTGGCCGCGCGAGTGTATTGTTTTGCGTGAATGTTTTGATGGCACGCTTCAATCGTGCTGTATTGGATGGTAAGCAGACCCCGGCGAAGGGAGCGCCATGCAGCGCATTTGGAGAACGGTTACCGGCTTTTACCATGTCTGTGCTCGCGGTGTGGGCAAACAGCTCATCTTTGAGGGCGATGAAGACCGGTGGGAGTTTTTGGAGCTGATGCGCGAGTGCTGCTGCGAGGAGGGTGTGACGGTTATCGCCTGGTGCCTTATGGGCAATCACGTGCATTTGGTGCTTACAGATTACGAGGACAGGATGAGCGCGGCGATGCACCGGTTGCTTTTGACGTACGCGCGGCGGTTCAATAAACGCACGGGGCGCACAGGGCATCTGTTCCAGAACCGTTTTGACCGGCGCTCGCTCGATACCGACTGGCAGGTGATGGAGGCTATTCGCTCCGTACACGCCGATCCGCAGGAGGCGGGCGTTAGCCTAATAGAGCGTTATCCCTGGAGTAGCTTTGCGGAGCATTTGTGCGCTTACGACGGTGACGCGGCCGACGTCGCGAGGGGATTTTCTGATCCTTCTTGCGTGCTTGGGCTTTTTGGTTCTGCCGAGGGCTTTATTGCCTATTCGCTTTCGACGCCCGACGGCAGTGAGCCAGCGCTGTGCGATATGAAAGAGACGGAATGGGAACGCCACGCCTTTGCCGACAAGATGGCGAAGAGTCTCGGGGTTCCGCTCAACGGGGTTAAAACTGCACCGCCGGCGCAGCGCAACATCGTTATTCTTGGATTGCACGATGCCGGTTTTACGGTGCGCCAGATTGAGCGGTATACCGGGATTGGCAAAAGTACCGTCTCTCGTATCGTGCGCGCCCGCGCGCGAACGGCGATGCGGGCTGGCGGAAACGTGATGTAAGGTCGCCTGTTCACCGCAGCTGGGGTCGTCCATACGCCGCAACCAGCGTTCAAAAGCTTGGTACGGTAACTGCACTTCTTAATATGCATAGAACAATCGTCATCTTGCATAAAATAACAGCTCAGTCCGGGTTTGCCCGTGCCTACCCCCGTCTGCGCCGTGCAAAAAACGGAGTTTTCATCATCGTGGTGCTGTCGGCACTGCCACAATCTTGCAACATACGGGTCCCGAAGCTATTTATGCCTTCCGATGTGCCTCCGAAGCGCATGTATGTGATCCCTGAGACCGCGATGCTTGTTCTAAAACACAATATATATGCGCCTGGAGACGTTGATTAACGCTTTCGATGCGTATACATACAGCTTGGCGTGCTGAATACTCGCAAAAATGCACGTCGCACCCTATGGGACCCGTCTGCGGCAGGCGTGAAGCGAGTCGGAGCTCAGCAGAACGGGGCTTGGCGCATTGCTTGGCGGGCCCGGGGCCCTGCCGCAGGCCTTTGGTGCTGTGGAAAACGCCCGTGTTCGCGTCTGGCCGTGTGGTAAACGACAGACGGGGCGCCGGATGCGCTGATTTTGTGCGTTCGTGCTCATTAGGAAAAACAGAGCCGCCCGTATTGGGCGGCTCGGCAATCAAAAACCTTGGATTCGGAGCATACGCTACTGGTTAGCTTGCCCCTCGAGCATGCCGCCGAGGGTGCGCCAGGCGAGCTCGGCGCATTTGACGCGGGCGGGCATGTGCGAGATGTCCTGGAGCTGGGCGGCTTCGTCCAGGTCTTCCAGGTCCTCCTCGGAGAGCTTCTCGCCGCGGATCATGGCGAGGAAGAGCTCTGCCAAGCGGTGAGCTTCCTCGACGGTCTCGCCGGTGATGAGGTCGGCCATGATGTCGGCGCTGGCCTGACTGATGGCGCAGCCGTGGCCGGTAAAGGAGGCCTCCTCGATCACGCCGTTCTCGACGCGCAGCTGCAAGGTGAGCTCGTCGCCGCAGCTGGGGTTGATGCCGTCGTGCTCGTGCGTGGGAGCATCCATCTCGTACTTATAGTCGGGGTGCGAGTTGTGCTCCATAAATGTGGTGGAGGTGTACAGATTACCCATTGAACGTGCTCCAAACGTGATGCAGGCCGGCGATGAACTTGTCGATGTCGGCCTTGTCGTTGTAGAAGGCCACGCTGGCGCGGCAGCAAGCAAGGTTTTCGACACCCAGCCAGGTAAGCAGCGGCTGCGCGCAGTGGTGACCGGCGCGGATGCACACGCCGTCCATGTCCATGATGCTCGCGACGTCGTGCGGGTGGATACCCTTGACGTTAAAGCTGACGACGCCGTGATGGTTGTCCCAGTAGATGGAGCCGATGATCTGGACAAAGTCGAGCTGCATGAGCTCGCCCATCAGGTAGTGGACGAGTGCCTGCTCGCGTGCCTGGATGTTTTCGTAGCCAACCGTGTTGATGAGGTAGTCGAGAGCGGCGCCTGTGGCGAAGATGCCGGCGGCGTCCTGCGTGCCTGCCTCGAACTTCTCGGGGACGGGCGCCCAGACGGCGTCCTGCTCGGTGACCGAATCGATCATTTCGCCGCCGGTGAGCATGGGTGGCATGGCGTTGAGCAGGTCCATCTTGCCCCACAGGACGCCGATGCCCATGGGGCCCATGGCCTTGTGCGCGCTAAAGGCAAAGAAATCGGCGCCCAGATCGGCCACATCGACCGGCATGTGCGGCAGCGACTGCGCGCCGTCGACGACCAGATAGCCGCCGTACTTGTGCACGAGCTTGCCGAGATTCTTGACCGGGTTCTCGACGCCCAGCACGTTAGACACCTGACCCACGGCCAAGATTTTGGTCTTGGGGCCCACCTTGGACGGAACCTCCTCGGTGGTGAGTTGACCGGTCTTGGTGGGGTAGAGGTAGACGAGCTTGGCGCCGGTCTCGCGGCAGACCTGCTGCCACGGAATCAGGTTGGAGTGGTGCTCCATGATGGTGATGACGACCTCGTCACCGGGCTCGAGCACCGTGGGTGCAAAGCTCTTGGCGACCAGGTTGAGCGACTCGCTCGTGTTGCGGGTGAAGACGATCTCGTTGGCCTGTGAGGCGCCGATGAGATCGGCGATCTGCTGGCGGACCTTCGCGATGGCGTCGGTTGCCTCGACGGAAAGCGAGTACAGGCCGCGCAGGGGGTTGGCGTTCATGCGCTGATAGAAGTCGCGCTCGGCGTCGAGCACACAGGCAGGGCGCTGCGCGGTGGCGGCGCTATCGAGGAAGGCGATCTCGGGGTGCTGCTGGAAGAGCGGGAACTGCGCCTTGTAGGGGTTGGTCTCGATGTCTACGGTGGGCCAGCCGCGCGAAGCCTCGTCGCTGGCGTCGAGCTCCATGGGCTCGGGGGCAGTACAGGTGTCGCATTTAACGTGCTCGGTGTCGATCATGCGAGCTCCTCTTC
>CABRLT010000067.1 GCA_902471785.1 uncultured Collinsella sp. | reverse complement strand
CGGTGGCGGGGGTTTCGCCTACTACGGTATCTCGCGTGCTTAATAATCGCGGCTACATTAGCCAGGAAACCCGCGATAAAGTCCATGCGGCGATGGAGCGCATCAATTACACGCCCAACGATATCGCCCGTGCCATGCTCAATGGCCGCCTGAACCTTATCGGCATGATTGTTCCCTTTGTGAGCAGCCCGTTCCATGCTCAGGTTGTGCAGGCGGTCGAGCGCACGTTAGCGGAAAACGGCTTTAAGATGTTGCTGTGCAACAGCGCCAATCGACCTGATCTTGAGCGTTCCTATATCGACATGCTCCGCCGCAATATGGTCGACGGCGTCATCGTCAACTCCCTCAATATCGGTGCCGAGGCATATGCCGAGATGGGCTTGAGCCTGGTTGGCATCGACTGCGATCTTGGCGAGGGCTCTGTCCAGATTGCAAGTGACAGCTATGGCATTGGCGAGCTCGCCACGCGCCGTCTGATTGATGACGGCTGCAGGCGTATCCTGTGCCTGCGCAGCAATAGCCGCATGCGCATGCCTGCCAATAAGCGTACCGATGCCTACCTCGATGTTGTTGAGCAGGCCGGTTTGTCCGCGCTTGTCCGTGAGGTTGAGTTCGTTAAGCCCGACGACGAAAAGGGCGCGGTCGTTGCGAAGATCCTCGATGAGAACCCCGATATTGACGGCATCTTTGCGGGAGACGATACGATGGCGGCCATCTGTCTCAACGTGATGAAGCAGCGCGGCTTGAGCGCTCCAGACGATATTAAGGTCGTGGGCGCGGATGGTGCCCGCCGAACTATGACGTTTATGCCTGACTTAACAACCGTACGTCAAGATATCGATCGCATCGGAGAGCTCGCGGCGCAATCCATCATCGCTCTTATTAACGGCGATAATCCCGAATCGAATATCAAGCTCCCCGTTGAACTCATTGAGGGCAAAACCGCATAGTTCATCCCGTGCCAAAAGAATTCCTCAAACGCCTCTGATGACCGTTCACCGGCATATGTCAACCGTTTGCCGACGACTGGAACTGCGAAAAGACGTATTGGTGTGAAAACGTTTGACATATGAAAACGATTGACATATCTTGCAGTTGTACCGAGTTAGTATCTCGTGAGAAAGGAAGTCTCGGATGCACAAGGTGTATTACCAGCCTGAGGGAATTTGGGTAGGCGACATCATGCCGTACGGCGAGGACGGCACGTTCTATCTCTATCACCAGCGTGACACGCGTAACCCCGGACCTTTCGGAGAGCCGTTTGGCTGGGCACTCGCTACGACCAAGGACTTCGTCAATTACAAAGACTTTGGCGAGAGCCTTGAGCGTGGCGGCGACGAGGAAGTCGACCAGTATGTTTATGCCGGCACGGTGTTTAAGGTGGGCGACAAGTACCATGCGCTCTACACTGGTTGCAATCGCGATAAGGTTAAGGCACGCTTGATGAAGCAGGTTCTTCTTCACGCAACGAGTGACGACGCCGTCAAGTGGGAGAAGAACATCGCCGAGACGCTGCTTCCGCCCCAGGAGGGTTACGATGACCGCAACTGGCGCGATCCCTTTGTGCTTTGGGATGAGGAGAACGAAGAGTACATGCTCATCCTCGGCACGCGTGTGGGCGAGGACAAGCGTCTGATGACCGGCCGCCTGGTCAAGTTCACCTCCAAGGATCTGACCAACTGGGAGTTCCAGGGCGACTGGTGGAACCCGGGCCTGTACACCATGTTTGAGATGCCTGATCTCTTTAAGATGGGCGACTGGTGGTACCTCGTCTTTTCCGAGTACAGCGACGGCAACAAGACCCGTTACCGCATGTCCAAGTCCATCAACGGTCCTTGGATTACCCCCGCTGACGACTCCTTCGACGGCCGCGCGTACTACGCCGCTCGCACCGCATTCGATGGCGAGCGTCGCGTTCTCTTTGGTTGGGTTCCTACGCGTGACGAGGGCGGCGACCCCAGCTCTTACCTATGGGGTGGCACCTTTATGCCCCTCGAGATCGTTCAGCGTGCCGACGGAACGCTCGGCACCAAGCTCCCCGACAGCATGCTTGGCGCCTTTGGCGAGGCTAAGGCAGTCGAGGCCTTTGAGCTTTCCTGCGAGTCGGGCAAGGTCGAGCAGGTGCTCGCCGCGGATGCCGGTTCCACCTATATGCTCGATGCCGACATCGAGCTCGCCGGTGACGCTGCCGGCTTCTCGGTGAAGCTTGCCGAGGACGCCGAGTCCGGTCTTGCCTATGAGTTCCGCGCCAACCTGCGTGAGGGCAAGCTCGAGTTTACGGCGGCCCCCCAGTATCCGTGGTTCCAGGTCAACAACATGGGCCTCGAGCGTCCGTTGTTCTTTAAGGGCGAGGGCACTCATCATGTGCGCCTGGTCGTCGACGACGACATCGCGACCATCTTTGTCGATGATGTTGCGCTCAACGCTCGCTTCTGCAACAAGCAGGGCCAGGGTGTGGCGCTTACCGTCACCGACGGTGCGCTCAAGTGCGCAAACGCAACGATCGCGTCTCTGTAGCGGCAACGAACCGTTTTATGATTTAGAAAAGGAATGGAGAGGAACATGGACTACAAGGCAGTGTCCCAGCAAGTCGTCGACAACGTCGGCGGACTGGAGAACATCGAGGGCGCCACGCATTGCGTGACCCGTCTGCGTCTGGTGCTCAAGGATACGAGCAAATACAACAAGGCCGAGCTCGAGAACATCGATGGCGTCAAGGGCGTGCTGTACAACAGCGGCCAGCTCATGATTATCTTCGGTACCGGTACCGTCAACAAGGTTTACGATGAGTTTATGGCTCTGACGGGCGTTAAGGAGATCAGCGCTTCCGAGGTCAAGGGCGCCGAGGCGGACAAGAAGGGCAAGTTCTTCTCGGTCCTCAAGGTATTCTCGGACATCTTTATCCCCATCATTCCCGCCTTCGTCGGCGCTGCAATCATCATCGGCCTTAAGTCGCTGATCGTTGCCAACGGCCTCTTCGGCATGGAGGGCAGCCTCGCCGATCACAGCGAGTTCCTCAAGAACCTCGCAAGCTTCTTTGCCATTATCGCCACCACCTTTGACTACCTGCCTGTCCTGGTTATGTACAGCGCGGTCAAGCGTTTTGGCGGCAACCCGATCCTGGGCATCCTCGTCGGTATCGTCATGGTTCACCCGAGCCTTATGAACCGCAACACGTTCGTTATGGACCCGACGGGTGCTGAGTACTGGAACTTCGGTCCGCTATCCATTCCCATGGTTGCTTTCCAGGGCGGTGTGTTCCCCGCAATCCTGACTGCCTGGTTTATGGCCAAGGTCGAGAAGATTGCCCAGAAGTACATCCCCGAGGTCGTTTCGTTCGTCTTTGTCCCGACCGTTACCCTGATTCTTGCTAACGTTGCCCTGTTCACCGTGTTCGGCCCGCTCGGCAACCTGATCGGTGACGTCCTCGCCGGCGTAATCGATATCCTGTACAACAGGATGGGCGTCTTTGGTGCCTTTGTCTTCGCCGCGTTCCTGCAGCCGCTCGTCGTTACCGGTACGCATCAGTTCATCCAGGGTATCGAGGCCAACCTCGTTGCCACGACCGGCTTCAACTACATCCAGGCCATCTGGTCGGTTTCCATCATCGCCCAGGGCGGCGGCGCCATCGGCATGTACCTCATTCACAAGAAGCATTCCAAAGAGCGCAACATTTGCATGTCGTCCTTTATCCCGACGCTGGTCGGTATCTCCGAGCCTGCTATCTTTGCTGCAAACATGCGCTACTCGATTATTCCGTTCATCTGCGCATGCATCGGTGCAGGCTGCGGCGGTGCCTTCGTGAAACTCTTTGAGGTGCGCGCTATCGGTCAGGGTCTGACCGGCGTTCTCGGCCTGCTCATCGTCACGCCCGAGACCCTCGTGTGGTATGTGGCTGGTAATCTTATCGCCTTTATCGTGCCGATCGTCTTGATCTTTGCCTACAACAAGGCAAAGGGCGTGCCGACCACCGATGAAGAGGGCGCTGGCGCTGGCTTCGACGTTAGCTTCTAGTTGAGCCGTTCAGTGTAATCTGAGGATAAGTCCATTTGAGGAAGAGTGTTCGACTCGTGTGAGTCGAGCGTCCTTCCCCATAGACGAGAAAGTTAACGGCGATGTTAAATCAAAAAAACAAGGTGACACGCGCGGACTATGAGCAGTGGCGTGCCGGACAGGATGAGACGGCGGCTCGCATCGCGTCCGACCCCGATAGGCTTCTGTTCCATGTGGAGCCTGAGCTTGGCTGGCTCAACGACCCCAACGGTTTGGTGCAGATTGGTGATACGTATCACATCTATCACCAATACGATCCGTTCGATGCTGCACATGGCGGTCCAGTGCTTTGGAACCATCTGACGACAAAGGATTTTGTGACGTACGAGAATCACGGCCCCGTGCTGTTCCCCGATTCCGATTTGGATTCGAGCGGAGCGTATTCTGGTTCTGCCTTTGTACGTGATGGCAAGATTCACTACTTCTATACCGGCAACGTCAAGCATTTTGACCGCGATGATTACGACTACGTGTTGACGGGCCGTGAGCAAAACCAGATTCATATGGTTGCCGAGAATCCCGACGAATTGGGCGAGAAGCGCATGGCTGTTGGACCAGTCGATTACCCCGACGATATCGGTACGCACGTGCGCGACCCCAAGATCCTTGAGCACGATGGTATCTACTACATGGTTCTGGGCGCTCGTACGAAAGACGACCGTGGCTGCGTGCTTGTCTATACTTCGCGTGATTTAGGGGTCTGGAGCTATGCGACGCGCATTGAGCTGGGCGAGAAGTTTGGCTTTATGTGGGAGTGCCCTGATCTGTTTGAGCTTGATGGCGAGCTTATTCTCGTTTGCTGTCCGCAGGGTGTGCCTGCCGATGGTTGGCGTTACCGCAATCCGCATCAGTGCGTGTGGTTCCCCATCGAGGCCGATTGGGAGGCGCCGAGCTTTAAAATCGTCGGGCAGGGCATGCCCCCGATGGTCGATGCCGGTTTTGATTTCTATGCTCCGCAGTCCTTTGAGGATGCTGCAGGCCGGCGATTGATGATCGGATGGTCGGGTTGCCCCGATGCGACGGCGGAAAACCCGACGGTGGCGCGCGGGTGGCAGTGCGCGTTGACGGTGCCGCGAGAGCTGAGCATGCGCGATGGTAAGCTCTGCCAGCAGCCGGCGCACGAGATTGAGAGGATGCGCGGCGACTGCGTTCGCACGACAGGCGGTGAAACCGTTGAGGAGCCGGGCCGCCTGTTTGATCTCGTGGTTTCCTGTGAGGGCGCCAAGATGGTTGAGCTCGAGATTCGCAAGGGTGTCTTTGTGCGCTATGCGGACGGGATGCTTACCCTCGACATGGGTGACGAAGGCTATGGGCGCGACCAGAGGTCGATCGAGCTCAGCGAGCTTCGCGACCTGCGCGTGCTTTCGGACACTACGATTGTCGAGATTTTTGCAAATGGCGGTGAGGCGGCACTTACGAGCCGTACCTATTCGCCGGCGGTTTCGGCGATGGGGTTGCATGCCGAGGGTGCGGCATCGATGAATTTCTACCGCCTCGTGCATTAACCGTGCATGGGGCACGATTGGACTTGCTGGGCGAAATGAATCGCAGTTGCCGCGGCCAACTACCGTTTATCGCGTATAGCGACCGTTTGCGGAGTAAGTAACACTTAGTAATAAACCGTGTAGAATCTCAGGTTAGCACGGAGTTTTCCAGGGAGACGCTGTCCTTTGTTGTGCGCAAGGGGCGGCGTCTCTTTGGCGCTTGGACGCCGTTGTGCAACAGTGCGGCGGCGCGTGCCATGTATTGAAAAGCCAATGTCGAGATGGGTCGTGATAATAATGGGCAAGTACGTAATCGTGGTTGAGTCTGGGTCGGATGTGACGCCGGAGCTCTGCGAGCGCTACGGCATCGTGCGCGTGCCCATGCATGTCACGATTGGTGACGAGACCGTCGAGGACGGCTCCATCGATCCACTCGAGATTTACTCGCGCTGCAACGAGTTTGGCGTAATGCCCAAGACCAGCGGCTGCGCGCCTGCAGATTTTGCGCACGTATATGACCGTATCCATGCCGAGCAGCCCGATGCGACCATTCTGCATCTTGCGTACTCCGAAGTCACGACTTGCTCGCATCAGTCCTCCAAGATTGCGGCTAAGGGCCGCGACTACGTATTCTCCATGGATACGCGTTTTGTCTCGGTGGGCCAGTCGCTCGTTGCCGTCGAGACCGCCAAATACATCGAGGCTCACCCCGACGCCACCGTCGACGAGATCTTTGCATTTACGAACTCCGTCATGGACCGCGTGCTGCTGGGCTTTGTTCCTACCGACCTGGCCTTTCTTAAGGCGGGCGG
>CABRLT010000066.1 GCA_902471785.1 uncultured Collinsella sp. | reverse complement strand
GCCACGGGCGGTTCGGCCGAGATGGCCATCAGCTACCTGCGCGAGCGCGGTGTCAAGGACATCCGCATGCTGTGCATCGTCGCGGCCCCCGAGGGTCTCAAGTCGCTGACCGAGAAGGACCCAGATGTGCATATCTATACCTGCGCTATCGATGACCATCTCAACGAGGCTGCCTACATCGTTCCCGGCCTGGGCGACGCCGGCGATCGCATCTACGGCACGCTCTAGTCGCTGGGCTAAGACGGCCGCGGCTGCAAATAGGAAGAAATGGTGCGCGCGGGCAAGTAGAAGACGCCTGTGCGCACCTTTAGTTAATGGACGTTTTGCCCTGCAGGGTTCGAGAAAAACGTATTACCGTACCTGCGGCATAAAGAAGGTCTTAAGAAAACGAACAGGTGCGTATTAACCGATGCTTTTTCGGTTGTACTTTAGCGATTGGCTCGTACAATAGTCACCAATGTTTGGCGGGAACTGTTCTGTGAAGCGTTAAAAATGAAAGTGAGGACGCCAGTGTTTCAGATAGCCGATCTGCTCGCTATCGTTGCAGGCGCCATTGCGGGCGCAATTGCCTTCCTTCCCTTTGTCTTTACGCTCAAGCCGGTTCTTGACGATAAACAGAATGCGGACATGCTCAAGGGTATGGTGAGTCTGGCGGTCTCGGCAATCGCCCTGCTCGTCTTTACCTTGGTTGTGTTTGTGTTGTTCGGAGAGGCATTTCGCATGTTCCTCCTGGGCGAGGCGATCGGCTTCGTGGCCTTTATGGCCGCCTGCACGGTTCGTGTCGCCAAGGCGCTGCGAGATCCTCATGAGGTCGAAAGGTAAGTCGTGGAAATTTTTGAAAAGCTGCCTGATGAGATTAATCATCTGGTCAGCGAGTTCAGCTCCACCCCTGTCGTGGGCGATCTGAGCTGCGGCATCACGCAGTACTCGTTTTGGCTGATCGTCTCCACGATCGTGCTCCTGATCGTCCTGGCCGTGTTCAAGAAGAAGCAGACCCTGGTTCCCAAGGGCTTCTTCGTCAACGGTTTCGAGTACATCATCGAGTACGTCGAGAACGATATCGGCAAGGGTGTCGTGGGTGAGAACTGGAAGAAGCACTTCCCGTTCCTGTGCTCGCTTTTCCTGTTCATCCTGATCAATAACATGATCGGCCTGATCCCGGGAATGAAGCCCGGCACCGGCGCAATCGGCTCCACTGCCGCGCTCGCCATCTTCGCCTTCGTGTACTTCATCTACTACGGATGCAAGGCTCACGGCGTGATCGGCTATATCAAGAGCCTCGCCCCGCAGGGCGTGAGCTTCCCGATGAACGTGCTCGTGTGGGTCGTCGAGCTTTTCTCGACCTTCCTGCGCCTCATCACGCTCGCCGTCCGTCTGTTCTGCAACATGTTCGCAGGACACGTGGTCATGGGCTCGTTCGCCATCATGGCGAGCATGTTCATGCAGCCGCTGCTTCAGCAGGTTTCCGCGGCCCACGCCGTCGGCGCCCTGCCTTCGCTGGCCTGGCTTGCCATCCTCATCCTGATCTATGCGATCGAGCTTGTGGTCGGCGCCATCCAGGCTTACGTCTTCACGGTCCTTACCGCCGTGTATGTCTCCGAGGCAGAGGAGGTCGCGGAGGAGGAGTAGCCTTCCGTTCGCGCCTTAAAGGTAAGGCAATTCGTTAAACCGCCGGTGCCCGTACCCATGGAGCCCGGCAGTTATAAAAAGGTTATCCTGCGTGAAATAAGACACGCACGACAAAGGAGGAATCGTGGGAGTTATCGGTTACGGTCTCGGTGTTATCGGCGCTGGTCTTGCTATCGGCCTGTCTGCTCTGGGTGCTACGGGTGCTATGGCCCGTCAGCCTGAGGTCCAGGGCCGCGTGTTCACCGTCTTCATCATGGGCTCCGCCTTCGGCGAGGCTCTGGCTCTGATCGGCTTCGTTGTCGCGCTGATCGTTAAATAGCACGGAGCGTCAAGTATGAATCTTTCATCCCAGAAGAGCGCGATCGCACTCTCCGCGTCCGCGGCCGCGCTGCTCATGCCGGTATCCGCGTTCGCCGAGGACGGCGCTGCCGGTGCGGACATCCTCATCCCTAAGATGGCGGAGTTCATCCCGGCGCTTATCGCCTTCCTGATTATCTGGATCGTGCTGGCCAAGGTCGCCCTGCCGGGCATCATGAAAACCATGGAGGAGCGCGGCAAGAAGATCGAGGAGAGCCTCGACGAGGCCGAGAAGACCAAGCAGGAGGCTATCGCCAAGCGCGCTGAGTCCGACTCGATCGTCACCGACGCCCGTCGTCAGGCTGCCGACATCGTTCTCGAGGCCCGTAAGGACGCCGAGTCCGAGCGCGCCCGTATCATCGAGGCTGCTCACAAGGAGGCCGAGGAGATCATCGCCAAGGCCCATACGACCGTCGAGGACGAGCGCAAGTCCATTTACGCCGGTGCCGCGAGCTCCATCGCCGACCTGTCCGTTGCCGTCGCCACCAAGATCGTGGGCGAGGCACTTGAGGACGATGCCGAGCAGAAGAAGCTCATCGAGCGCTACATCCAGGAAGCAGGTAGCCTGAATGCCGACTAGCCGCTATCAGGACAAGGTGCTCGAGACCTACGCGCGCTCCCTTCTGGAAGCCGCCAAGGCCGAGAACCATGTGTTCGAGGACCTCGAGATGATCGAGCGCCTGGCTTCTGCCAGCCCCGAGATCATCGCCGTGCTCGACACCATGTCCAAGCGCGACCAGCTCGACCTTCTTCCCAAGGTGGCAGCTGCCTTTAAGTATGTTGCCGAGGAAGACGAGGATGTAGTGGGCGTGACCGTCACCACGGCGATCCCGCTCGACGACGAGCTGCGTCAAACCATCACTAAGAAATGCGAGCAGGACTTCGGCCGCAAGGTATTCCTTATCGAGCAGGTCGACCCGTCTATCGTGGGCGGCCTGGTGCTCGAGGCCCGCGGCGAGCGTCGTGACATTTCCGTCAAGACGCAGCTGCGCATCGCGCAGGAGACCCTCGCAAACTCTGCTAATTCGTACGGAGGTGAAGCCTAATGTCCGAAACCCTCAATGCCCAGGATATCGCCAAGAAACTGCAGGAGCAGCTCACGAGCCTCTCCGCGACGGTCGATACGCATGAGGTTTCAACGGTCGACGAGGTAGGCGACGGCATCGCGCGCGTCTCCGGCCTCAAGAGCGCCATGGCAGGCGAGCTTCTGGAGTTCAAGAGCTCCGATACCGGTGAGACCGTCTTCGGCCTTGCCCAGAACCTTGACCGTGACGAGGTCGGCGCCGTTCTGTTTGGTGCCGTCGACTCCATCAAGGAAGGCGACGAGTGCCGCACCACTGGCCGCATTATGGATATCCCTGTGAGCCGCGCCATGCTCGGCCGCGTCGTCAATCCGCTCGGCCAGCCCATCGACGGCCTGGGCGACATCGTCGCCACGCACCGTCGCCCCATCGAGTTCAAGGCCCCCGGCGTCATCGACCGTACTCCGGTGTGCGAGCCGGTTCAGACCGGCCTGCTGGCCATCGACTCCATGGTGCCTATCGGCCGCGGCCAGCGTGAGCTCATCATCGGCGACCGTAAGACCGGTAAGACCGCTATTGCCATCGACGCTATCCTCAATCAGCGCGGCAAGGGTATGGTCTGCATCTATGTCGCTATCGGCCAGAAGGCCTCCACGGTTGCTAACATCCGCGAGACCCTCGCTCAGCACGGTGCGCTCGACTACACCATCATCGTTTCGGCCACCGCTGCCGATTCCGCCCCTATGCAGTACATCGCGCCTATGGCCGGTGCCGCTATCGGCGAGTTCTTCATGTACAACGGCGAGGACGGCAAGCCCGCCAACGAGACCAACCCCGGCGGCCACGTGCTCGTCATCTACGACGACCTGTCCAAGCAGGCTGTGGCCTACCGTCAGATGTCGCTGACGCTGCATCGTCCGCCCGGACGCGAGGCCTATCCTGGCGACATCTTCTACCTGCACTCTCGTCTGCTCGAGCGTGCCGTCAAGATGTCCAAGAAGAACGGTTACGGCTCCATGACGGCTCTTCCGATCATCGAGACCCAGGACGGCGACGTCTCGGCCTACATTCCGACCAACGTCATTTCCATTACCGATGGTCAGATCTATCTGCAGTCCGAGCTCTTCTTCCAGGGCCAGCGCCCGGCAGTCGACGTGGGCATTTCCGTGTCCCGCGTCGGTGGCGACGCACAGACCAAGGCCATGAAGCAGGTCGCCGGCAACCTCCGTCTGGACCTTGCTTCGTACCAGGAGCTCGCCGGCTTCACACAGTTCGGCTCCGACCTCGACGAGGCCACGCAAAAGCAGCTTACCCACGGCGCTCGCATGACTGAGCTCCTTAAGCAGCCGCGCTACAAGCCGTTTGAGGTTGGCGAGCAGATCGTTACGCTGTTCGCTGGCAACGAGGGCTTCCTGGATGACCTGGAGATCGCCGACGTGCTGCCTTTCCGTGCCGAGCTCATCGAGTACATGGACAATGGCTTTGGCTCGCTGCTCGACAAGGTTCGCGCCAAGAAGATCGATGATGACACCAAGGCTGAGCTCTTGCGCGTCATCGGCGACTTCAAGCAGCAGTTCATGGCCAAGCACCATTCGGATGTTTCTGGATCAGAGGAGAACTAAGCCCCATGGCCAACCTTCGCGACATTAAGAAGCGAATCTCCTCGGTTACCACGACCAAGCAGATCACGCGCACGATGGAGATGGTCTCTACGGCCAAGATCCGTCGTGCTCTCGATCGCTCCAAGCAGGCCGAGCCCTATAAGGAGGCGCTGACCGACGTCATGCTGACGGTTGCCGGCGACGCCTCCTGCTCGGGCACCGATCCCATGCTGCAGAAGCATGAGAGCGTCAAGCATGGCCTGATTGTCGTTATTGCCTCGGACCGCGGCCTTGCCGGCGGTTTCAATACGACGGTGGAGCGCACGGCCGAAAAGCTCGCCGCTTCTTGGGCGAACGATGGCATCGAGTGCGAGATCATCGCGTGTGGGCGCAAACCGGCCACGTATTTCCGTGACCGCGAAAACGTCGTCATGCACTTTGAGGGCAACTCCTCTGAGCCCGATTTCAATCAGGCCCGCATGATCTCCTCTCATATCTGCGATGCGTATCGTGCCGGTGAGCTTGACCGTGTCGAGCTTGTCTACCACCACGCCAAGACCCGCGTGGATCAGGAGCTTCGCGTCGAGCACTTGCTGCCGCTCGATCCCGAGATGATCGCTATGGCCCACGGTCCGCGTAAGAACGAGACCGACGCCCCCAAGCGCATCTCGTCCACGTTCGAGTTCGTGCCCTCTCCCGAGCATGTTCTCGGCAAGCTTGTGCCGTCTTATATCCTGACGGTCATCTACCAGGCCCTGATCGATTCGGCGGCCGCCGAGCAGGGTGCGCGCCGTAAGGCCATGCACTCCGCAACGGAAAACGCCACCGCGATCATCTCGACCCTTACCCGCACGTATAGTCGCGTGCGCCAGGCTTCGATCACGACCGAGATTAACGAGATCGTCGGCGGAGCCTCAGCATTGGAGGAACAGTAATGGCTAATAACACCGTAAAGCTTGCGGTCGAGGAAGCCACCAAGAAGACGACTGCCGGTGATGGTCGCATCGTGCGAATCATCGGCCCTGTCGTCGACGTCAAGTTTGACGGCGCGGTGCCCCCGATCTACAACGCGCTCACGGTCGAGGCCGAGACCCCGATCGGTCACCTGAGCACGATCCTCGAGGTTGAGAGCCAGCTTCCGGGCGGCGTCGTCCGCACGGTCGCCATGTCCTCGACCGACGGCCTGCAGCGCGGCCTCATCGCCACCGATACCGGTGAGCCCATGAAGATGCCCGTTGGTCCCAAGACGCTCGGCCGCATTTGGAACGTCATGGGCAAGCCCGTCGACGGCAAGCCCATGCCCGAGGTGGAGGAGTTCTACCCCATCCACCATGCAGCGCCCCGTTTCGACGAGCTCACCACCAAGACCGAGATCTTCGAGACCGGCATCAAGGCTGTCGACCTGCTCGAGCCCTACATCCGTGGCGGCAAGACGGGCCTGTTCGGCGGCGCCGGCGTCGGCAAGACCGTTCTGATTCAGGAGCTCATCAACAACCTCGCCCAGGAGCACGGCGGCACCTCGGTGTTCACCGGCGTCGGCGAGCGTACCCGCGAGGGCACCGACCTGTTCCTCGAGATGAGCGAGTCTGGCGTTATCGACAAGACCTGCTTGGTCTATGGTCAGATGAACGAGCCGCCCGGAGCGCGTCTGCGCATCGGTCTGGCCGGCCTTACTACCGCTGAGTATTTCCGTGATCGTGGCCAGGACGTTCTGCTGTTCATCGACAACATCTTCCGCTTCTCCCAGG
>CABRLT010000065.1 GCA_902471785.1 uncultured Collinsella sp. | reverse complement strand
CAACCGGCTGCGCGGCGCTCGCGCGCTCGAGTTCGACCGCGGTGCCATCGGGCTCCTCAACGCGTACGCGCGTGAGGCCGCGGTCCTCCATCACATCGGCTATCTCGGCAAGTCTTTTGGAATCCATGCTCTAGCTCCTCATATATCTACGCAGCGCGATGGCGGCGTTGTGCCCGCCAAAGCCCAGGTTGGTCGAAAGCGCCCAGGTAAGGTCGGCGCGAACCGCGCGATTGGGCGTGTAATCAAGATCGCAGGCGGGATCGGGTGTGTGGTAGTTAATGGTCGGCGGCACCACGCCCTGCTCGAGCGCCATGGCGCAGGCCATGACCTCGATGGCGCCCGTGGCACCGATCATGTGGCCGGTCATCGACTTGGTCGACGAGACATGTGCGGCGCGCGCCGCGTCCTCGCCGAGCGCTCGTTTGATGCCCGCCGTCTCGGACGAATCGTTGAGTTTGGTCGAGGTGCCGTGAGCGTTGATGTAGAGGCCCTCGGAAGGCTTAACGTCGCCCTCGGCCACCGACAGCGATATCGCACGGGCGATACCTGCCGCGTCCGGGTCGGGACTCGTGATGTGGTAGGCGTCATCGGTGTTGCCGTAGCCCACGACCTCTGCGTAAATGTGCGCACCGCGGGCCTGTGCGTGCTCCATACCCTCGAGCACGAGCACGCAGGCGCCCTCGCCCATCACAAAACCGTCGCGGTCTGCATCGAACGGGCGGCAGGCCGTCGCGGGATCGGGGTTGGTGGTCAATGCGCGGCAGGACGTAAAGCCCGCAACGGCATCGGGGATAATGGCGGCCTCGGCGCCGCCGGCCAGGATTGCATCGGCATAGCCGTGCTTGATGGCGCGGAACGCCTCGCCCACCGCATGGGCAGAAGTCGCGCACGCGGTCACCACGGGCAGGGTCGGGCCCTTTGCCTCATGGCGAATCGCAATGTTGCCCGAAGCCATGTTGGGAATCATCATCGCAATCATGTAGGGCGATGCGCGACGAGGCCCACGTTCGGCAATCGTATGGACGTTGTCGACGAGCGTCGTCATGCCGCCCACGCCCGAGCCCACGTAGACGCCCAGGCGCTCGCGATCGATGGCGCCTTCGACATCAAAGCCCGCATCGTGCATGGCTTCGTCCGAAGCCGCCATCGCAAACTGAACGCAGGGGTCGAGATGCTTGGCGTCACGCTTGCCAAAGTACTCGTTGCCGTCAAAGCCCTTGACCTCGGCTGCCACCTTGACGGCAAACGCATCGGTATCGAAGTGCGTGATCGGGCCGATGCCGCACGTGCCAGCACACATTGCCGCCCAGGTGGCAAGCGCGGTGTTGCCGAGCGGCGACACGGCACCGATACCGGTGATTGCAACTCTCTGTTCCATCATGGTCTCCTCATCCAAGCCGTTCTTCGGCCCTGGTTTCTACATCGCCATTCCGCCGTCGACGCGCACGACCTCACCCGTAATGTAGGCAGCCGCATCACTCGCCAGAAAGCGCACTACGCCGGCCACCTCCTCGGGGCGCGCCATACGCTTAAGGGGAATCTGCTCCTCGGTTACCGTACGCACCTTCTCCGAGAGCTTTGCCGTCATATCCGTCTCGACAAACCCGGGGGCAACCGCGTTCACTCGTACGCCGCGGGGCGCAAGCTCGCGCGCCACCGCCTTGGTCAGGCCGATCACGCCCGCCTTGGAGGCAGCGTAGTTGGCTTGCCCGGCATTGCCCATCAGGCCCACGACCGAGCTCATGTTGACGACGCAGCCGCCGCGCTGGCGCATAAAGGTCTTGGTGAGCGCGCGCGTCGTGTTAAACGTTCCTTTAAGATTGACATCGAGCACGCGATCGAAGGCGTCATCGCCCATGCGCATGAGCAGGCCATCGCGGGTGATGCCAGCGTTGTTGACGAGCGCCCAAATGGAGCCAAAGTCGTTGAGGACCGCTTCCACGCACGCGTTGACGGCAGCGGGGTCGGCCACGTCGCATTGATATGAGCGCGCCGTGGCGCCAGCCGCCTCGCAGGCGTCGCACGTCTCGCGCGCCGCATCGACGCTGCCGGCATAGACGACGGCGATATCGTAGCCATCCTCCGCCAGACCGATAGCGCAGGCGCGGCCGATACCCCGCGAGCCGCCCGTGACCAGTGCCACGCGACGTGAGTCGTTGCGCTCGAGCGCGCCATTGTTCAAGTTGCCCATGTCATTCCTTTCGGGTTACAGCCCTGTGGACTATGCGAGCTCGTCGGCAATAGCTGCGACCTGCTCGGCCGTCTCGCACGAATACACACGAACGTCGCTCAGCGTACGCTTTACCAGGCCGGACAGCGTTTTGCCGGGGCCGACCTCAATAAATGTGTCGATGCCTTGATCCTGCAGAGCATGCAGCGTATCGACCCAGCGTACGGCATGGCTCACCTGATTGGCCAAGACATCCGATGCCGTCTGGGGATCCGCCGGATAGGGCGCCGCTGTCATATTTGCCAAAACAGGAATGAGCAACGGGGACGGCGCGTGACCGGCCTCAATATATGCGGCAAGGCCACAGGTCGCCTCGGCCATATAGGGGCTATGAAATGCACCCGACACCGCGACCTTCATGGCGCGGCCGCCAGCCTCTTTTACTAGGACGTCGAGCTCCTGCAGCGCCTCGGGCGCTCCGGCCACAACCGTCTGCTGTGGGCTGTTGTAGTTGACTGGCCAGCAGTCCTCGCCGGCCTGTTTTGCCAGGCCCTCGACTTGCGCCGCATCGAGCTTGATGACGGCGCGCATGCCGCCCGGATGGCGCTCGGCAGCCGCGGCCATCAGCGCCGCGCGCTCGCACACGAGCTCAAAGCCCGCTCGCGTATCGAACGCCCCCGCAAAGGTGAGCGCGGCGACCTCGCCCAGCGAGAATCCCGCACAGGCGGCAGGTACCACGCCGCGCTCACGCAGGGCGGCAGCCGCTGCTAGGTCGTGAACGAACACGCACGGCTGCGTGTTCTCGGTCTGCGAGAGCTCCTCCTTGGAGGCACTCCGGCATTGCTCGCTGGTCCCCGGGCGCACCTCGTCGGCAATGGCGAACACCTCGGCGGCCGCCGGCGATGTCTCGATCAAGTCGACGCCCATCGCGGGGTGCTGGGCACCCTGGCCGGCAAACAAAAACGCTACGCCACCCATGCGCACGCACCCTTCAGGACGTGCTCGGCGCCATCGACCAGGTCGTCAACGATTTCGCGTGCGCTCTGGCGCTCGTTGACCATGCCGGCAATCTGTCCACACAAAAACGAACCCTCTTCGTAGTTGCCGTCCTTGGCGGCCTTACGCAGCGCACCGGTTCCCATAGCACCGAGCTCCTCGGCACTCGCGCCGGAACCCTCGCTCTTGGCATAGGCGTTGGTGAAGGGGCTCTTGAGGGCGCGCACTGGATGTCCCGTCGAGCGACCGGTCGCACGCGTTGAAGTGTCGTTGGCCTTCAGGACCATCTCTTTGTACTGCTCCGAGACGGTGCACTCGTCTGCGACCAGAAAGCGCGTACCCACTTGCACGCCTTCGGCGCCCAGCATAAAGGCGGCCGCCACGCCGCGGCCGTCGGCAATACCGCCGGCGGCCACGACGGGAATGTCAACCGCATCGACGACCTGCGGCACCAGTGCCATCGTCGAGGTCTCGCCAATATGGCCGCCCGATTCGGTACCCTCGGCAACAACCGCCGTGGCTCCACGACGTGCCACGAGGCGCGCCAGCGCCACCGAGGCAACGACCGGGATGACCTTGATGCCCGCCTCGTTCCACGCCTTCATGTACTTGGCGGGATTGCCGGCGCCCGTCACGACGACCGGCACTCGCTCGTCAATCACGACCTGTGCAACCTCGTCGGCAAACGGGCTCATGAGCATGACGTTCACGCCAAAGGGCTTATCCGTCTTGGCGCGCAGCTCATGAATCTGGTCGCGAAGCCAGTTGGCGTCGGCGTTCATGGCCGCGATGATGCCTAAGCCACCCGCCTCGGACACTGCGGACGCCAGCGAGGCATCGGCAATCCAGGCCATACCGCCCTGGAACACGGGCTTTTCGATGCCGAGCAGATCGCAGAGAGGAGTCTTGAGCATCTCTACTTCTCCAATGCCGCCTCGACCGTATCGGCGAACTCGCCGACCGTCTTGGGGTTCTCCTCGGTATCGAGCTGGATGCCAAACTCGTCCTCGACGGCAACGAGGATCTCGACGGTGCCCAGGCTGTCGAGACCAATCTCCTCGAGCGTGGACTCGGGCTTCATCTCGACATCGTCAAGACCGGCGGTCTCGCGGATAACGTCGCAAACGCGCTCGAAGGTCTTCTGATCTGCCATGGTAGTTCTCCTTTGGTTGTGCCCTAGGGCGTTTTTATTTCCTATGTGCGACTACTTCCAACGAAGCAGATAGCCACCTATATCCAGACCGGCGCCAAATCCAACCAAGGCGATGGTGTCGCCTGTGTGAAGTGCACCGGCGTTTGCCAGCCGGTCGAGGGCAAGCGGAATGCATGCGCTCGAAATGTTGCCGGTCTCGTGCAACGTGCGAACCACGCGCTCGTCCGGCACGCCCAGGCGCTTAACCGCCTGGCTCAGGATTCGTTCGTTAGCCTGATGGAATACAAAATGATCGATGTCTTCGACCAAAATGCCCGCATCGATCGCAAGCTTATGGACCGTGTCGCAGATGGCGTTGACGCCGAACTTGAACACGCGGCGGCCATTCATGGACAGCACGCTCGCGCTATCTGCGGAAGCCTTAAACGGCGAGGTACCGACCAGACCGGGAACGCGCAACGTCTCGACGTCGGGCGCCGTCGAAAGCTCAACGGCAAGGGGACTGTCTCCCCCAGCCTCAATCACTGCGGCGCCTGCCCCATCGCCAAAGAGCACGCAGGTGGCACGGTCGGTCCAGTCGAGCGCGCGCGTCATCTGCTCGGCAGCAACGACAAGCACGCGCTCGGCGCGACCGCGGGCGATATAGCCCTCGGCGACATCGAGCGCAAATACGAAGCCGGCACAAGCCGCCGAGACATCGAAGGCAGGGCACGTCGCGCCTAGTCGCTCAGCAACGGCACACGCCTCAGCGGGAACAAGGTGGTCACCCGTCGTCGTCGAGCAGACGATCAGATCCAGCTGGCTCGCGTCGATTCCGGACACCTGGAGTGCCCGCTCACTCGCCGCTACGGCAAGGTCGTCAAGTGACTCGGTGGTGCAGACGTGGCGGCTCTTGATACCCGTGCGGGTAAAAATCCACTCATCCGAGGTATCGAGGAACTCAGACAGCTCGTCATTGGAAACACTGCGTTCAGGAAGCGCCGAGCCTGTTCCAAGAATCGTGAAACCCATCACTAACCTCCTTTGAGTTGTTGACGTGTTTACATCGACCAAGAGAGGATAACGCATTTCAGTCTTTGTTGACGTGTTAACATTAAATTGTCCAAATGCGACAAAGGCTTCACATTGTGTCTATCTCTCGACACCATTGCGTCATTCACTTATTCAATAAGGAGGTAGCAGCCGCTATGGATGCCCAATTAACGATTGTCGACGTAACCGGATCGACCAACGATGACCTGCTCGAGGCAGGAAAACAGGGTGCGCCGCACGGCACAGGACTTGCCGCCCGCGCGCAAACGGCAGGACGCGGCCGGCGCGGCCACAAGTGGGATTCAACCGCCGGCAACCTATTGCTTTCGATTGTCCTGCGTCCATGCGTTAATCCCGCAAAGTACTCTGGTCTTGCCGCCGTCAGCGGCCTAGTGGTGCTCGAAGCACTCGAAAAGCAAGGTCTTGCAAACGAGATCGGCCTCAAATGGCCCAACGACCTGGTCGCGCGAGGACGCAAACTCGGCGGCATTCTGGTCGAGGCCGCACGCGATAACGAAGGCAAACCTTTCGCCGTCTGCGGCATTGGTGTCAACGTAAACTACACGCCCCAAGAGGTGCCCGATGGCGGCCTGGCGGCAATTGGCCTCTCGGACCTCAACGAGAGCGTTCCCGCCGTCGACATGCTCCTCGATGAGGTCTATCACGCAGTTATAGACGCTGTAGATACCTGGGCAGAGCGCCTCAACGCCAAGGAAGAAGACGCCGGTCCGCTCGCGCCCGTCCACGACGAATATATCGCTCACCTCAATTGGATCGGGAAGCACGTTATCGCCCGCTCCCCCGCTGGAGACGAGCTGGCACGAGGCATATTTAGAACGGTCGACGATTGCGGCCGCGCATGCATTGAGACCGAGAGCGGCTTGTGCGTCTTCCACTTCGAAGAAGCATCCTTGCGCCCCCTGAGCGAATAGGGCGCCGCAGCCGCCGGCTCGGCAGACGAATTCGCTATCCCAAAATCTAAACTCAAAACAAAAGGGCCCCGCTACCGTAACG
>CABRLT010000064.1 GCA_902471785.1 uncultured Collinsella sp. | reverse complement strand
TCGCGGCGCATGTCGGGCTCGTAGAACGTGGTGCGCACGGTCACCCGGCGCTCGAAGCGCGGCGCGCGCTGCTGCATGGCCGCCGCCCTCACGCGCGCCGTCTCGCGCTTCTTCATGGCCGCCGCCTTGTAGCGGTTGGCGCGCTCGGCGCTGATGTAGTCGTTCAGGCTCGGCATTCGACCCTCGACCGTGACGGTGCACCTCATTGCGCGCCCCCGTCGTAGATGCCCTGCGCCTCGGTTAGCGTGGAGGCGGCGAAAACGGCTGGGCCCACGATGGCCTCCCACGTGCCCACCAGGTCCACGGAGTCCACCGGCGTGCGGCGGAAGCTCACGGCGGCCAGCATGGAGGGGCGCTGCAGCACCATGTAGCGGGACAGCA
The DNA here is from genome assembly GCA_902471785.1 of uncultured Collinsella sp. Taxonomy (GTDB): domain Bacteria; phylum Actinomycetota; class Coriobacteriia; order Coriobacteriales; family Coriobacteriaceae; genus Collinsella. The sequence goes on along the minus strand of CABRLT010000064.1, from coordinate 6,184 downwards.
CGCTCCACAGGTTGTGGTCGCACTTGAACTCGCTGGCCTCGCTCACGGTCATGCCGTTCTGGCACGCCAGGGTGTACACGTTGTCGCGCTGGATGACGTGGCCCTCCAGCATCAGGCGGTAGCAGATGCGGCGCAGCTTCGCCCATGTATCGGGGTTCGAGGCAACCCAGCCGCACGCCTTGGCCACGAGGGCCTGGGCCTTGGCGTCTACCTCGGCCATACTGTTGCCTCCAGCGCCCATGTGGCGGCGATGCACGCGCAGACGAACAGGGCGGCGAAAACGGCCTGCAGCCTCTCGCGGCGCTGCTCGGGTGTTACACTGGTCTCGGTTCGGAAGTGAACCGTTGCGGTGCGCGTCTTTCGCTTGCCGGCTGCGACGCGCACCCTCTTTCCCTTGATCTTTTCCATTCCTGGAACTTCCTCTCGTTCTCTGGGTCCTTGTAGAACTCGCGCATCATGGCGGCGCACTGGTCGCACATGGCGCGCTGTATCGGGGTCATTCGCCCGCGACGCCCGGCAGAAGCAGCGGGGCGTCCTCGTAGGCGACCTCACCGGTGTCCCTATCCACGAACATCACCTCCTGGTCGTCGTACACGTGGATGTTGAGCATCTGCCCCGTGAACTCCACCAGCTTGGGGATGAAGTCGCGGAACTTCGGGTCCAGCTCAAACTGCAGCACGCACTTGCCGCTCTTCACGTTGAGGGCGGTGAACCCCCCCCGTACGGTCACCTCGTTCAGCATGGCCTACTCCTTCTCGTCGTACGCGGTGTCGCGCGCGATGGTCTTGAAGTCGGTGCTCCAGCCCTTGCCGTTCACGCTGAACTGCACGGAGCTGTAGACGTTGAACTGCATGCCGCCGAGCTCGAACCAGGTCGTGCTCGCCTCCAGAAGCTCGATGCCGCTCGTCTGGAAGCCCCACATGGCCGTGATGCGGCGCTTGAGGCTGTCGTGCGTCTCCTCCATGCAGCCGTTCTCGGCAAGCTCGAAGTTGACGGCCGCGCGCTTGCGGTCGTCGATGAGGTGGTCGAGCGTTTTGCCGACGATCTCGGCGACGAACTCGGGCTGGTGGCTCTTGGTGGTCATGGTGTGTCTCCTTTTCTGATAGGTAAATCTAATTACAGTTTGAAGCGAAAAAAATTTCTTCGGGTTTGTAGCCCAAGAAGTCGGCGGCCTTTTTAGCCGTCTCGATGCGCATACGGTCGGGGTGGTCTTCATAAACATCGTATGTAGGTCCTGAAATGCCCAGATGTTCAGCCATTGCCTTCTTGGTTACGCCCTTGCTCATGCGCGCCTGCTTGAGTGACTTCATACTCCCTCCTTTCTGTCCATAACTGTAATTAATCTTCAGAACACGGTCAAGATTAATTTTGGTAAAATTGAAAATAAATTTAAGTCCTGGAAGGAGTTAAGATGCCGATATCCGACAACATAAAGAAGTTACGGCAGATTTTCGACGTTACCCAGGATGAACTGGGTGAGATTGCAGGTGTGACAGGTAACGCCGTTTCGCAGTGGGAAAATGGCCGCTCCGAACCCCGTATGGGAGCTATTGAGCGCATGGCGGCCTGCTATCAGATTAGTAAGTCACACCTTATAGAAGACGGCGGAATGGATCAGATTGACCCCGTGACCAAAAAGCCCAAGGGCAGCTCCTATATGCCCGCCGGTGCCATGCCGGTGGTGGCCAGCAGCGCAACCGTGCCGCTGCTCACGCTCGGGCGCGTGCATGCCGGCGCGCTCGCCGACGAGGAGGAGATAGCGCACCGCGTTGAGGTGCCCGCCTCGGTGTGCGCCGGGCATCCGCGCGCGTTCGCCCTGGAGGTCGAGGGCGACTGCATGAACCGCGTCATACCCGAGGGCAGCCACGTGCTGGTCGACCCCGACCGCCAGCCCGCCAACGGGTCCATCGCCGTGGTGGAGACCGAGGACTACCGCGCGGTCATGCGCCGCTGGTACAAGGGCAGCACCAAGCTGATGCTGTCGGCGGACAGCTTCGAGGACTACGAGGACATGATCTTCGGCATGGACGACGGCCCCGTGCGCGTGATCGGCACGGTGGTGTGGTTCCAGGCCGCCGACGAGATGGAGTAGCCGTGGGCGGGCGCGCGGCGATATACGCCCGCTTCTCGAGCCACAACCAGCGCGGCGAGTCCATAGAGATACAGGTGGAGAAGTCCCGCGCCTACTGCGCCGAGAACGACCTGCGCGTGGTGGCCACGTACTGCGACTTCGCGCAGACGGGCACCAACACCGACCGCGCCGAGTTCCAGCGCATGATGGCCGACGCTAAGCGAGGGCTGTTCGATTTCGTGGTCATATATAAAGTTACCCGAATCATGCGCAACCGCGACGAGATGGCCATGGCGCGCATCATGCTGCGCCGCTGCCGCGTCGAGATACTGTACGCGGGCGAGGACATTTCGGACGGCTCGGCGGGCGTGCTGCAGCTGGGCATGCTGGAGGTGCTGGCGGAGTACGAGAGCGCGCTCGACGGCGAGCGCATACGCGACGGCATACAGAAGAACGCCGAGCGGTGCATGGCCAACGGCTGCGTGCGCTACGGCTGGGACATAGTGGACGGGCGCTACGTGGTCAACGAGGAGGAGGCCGCCGCCATCCGCCTGGGCGTGCGCATGGTCTTGTCGGGCAAGTCGGTGGCCGACGTGGTGCGCGCCTGGGAGCCGTACCGCACCAAGCGCGGCGGCAAGTGGCGCTTCCAGACGGTGCGCCGCATACTGATGCGGCGGGAGAACGGCGGGGAGTACCGCTACGCGGGCGTGGTCGTGCCCGGCGGCATGCCCGCCATCGTTCCCATGGATGACGAGGAGAGGGTGATACGGATGCTTGAGGACTCGCACAGGCCCCGCGCCAAGACCGAAGCGTGGGACTTCCCGCTCACGGGCAAGCTCTACGACGGGCGCGACGGCGGGCTGATGACCGGCACCAGCGGCACGGGCAAGTCGGGCAGGCCCTATCACTACTACCGCTGCCGCAGCTGCGGGCGCACCGTGCGCCGCGATGTCGTGGAGAAGCGCGTGGCCGACGCCGTGCGCGAGGCCCTGGGCAGCGCCGGCAGCCGCGAGCGCATCGCTCGCATGCTGGCCGACGCCGAGGAGGAGCGCGCCGACGAGAAGCCCTTGAGCGAGACCATAAAGGGCGAGCTGGCCAAGATCGAGACGGCGTTCTCCAACATATGGGCGGCCATCGAGTCGGGCATCGCGCCGCCGGGCGGCAAGGAGCGCATAGACGCGCTGAAGCAGCGGCAGGCGCTCCTCAAGGACGAGCTGCGCACGGCCGAGGCCCTTGAGGCCGCCCGTCTTGACTACGACCGCGCGCTGTTCTGGCTTGAGGGTATGGCCGCCGCCGAGGTGGACGACGCGCAGCTCCTGCGCACGTTCGTGGCGCGCGTGGTGCTGGGCGGCCCCGACGATGACGACGGCCTGCGCGTGGCGTTCACGTTTGACGATTCTGCCGGTTTGGGCGATAATCCGTCGCTGCCTGGCGCTATAGGTCCAGGTGGCGAGGTGTTCGACCGAATGAACGCCAGCTCCACCATAAGCAACAGACAGGTAGATATTCGTATCTACCTGTTTTTTTATTTCTAGTCCGTACCGCGGAGAATCGAACTCTATGCAGGGCGCGGGCGTAAAGAAAACGCGTAAGCGTTTTTAGCCCGCGGGCGAGGACGCCGGCAGGCGGCCGAAGCCGGTGCGTATTTGCGAAGCAAATACGCGGATTCTCCGCGCAAACTTCCGACTCAAAACGGATGCGATGTTTATCGAATTTCTGCTGGCCTTGCCATGCATCAACGGATCCCCCGTACTGCGGAGAATCGAACTCTATGCAGGGCGCGGGCGTAAAGAAAACGCCTCAGTGACGCAAAGTGGGACGCGCTTTCCCAATGGCGGCCCAGGCGGAAAGCACGTCCCAGAATCCGCGCTCAGACTGGGACGTAGTTTCCGGATGACGCCTCAAGCGGAAACTGCGACCCGGAATCCTGCCGTAGAGTGGGACATGCTTTCCCAATGGCAGCTCAAGCGGAAAGCGCATCCCGGAATCTAAGCTCGGAATGGGATTCATTTTCCTGATGGCGGGCTCAGCGGAAAATGCGACCCGGTATTTGCTCTGAGAACGGGACGCGCTTTCCCGTCGACCGCCCCGCCCTCTTCAACTCCAAAACCTGCGCGCTCGCCATCCCAAAACTGGGTAGAAGAAGGCCAAAACGCAATCGCAGGAGGTCAACATGACTGCAGAAGATAAGGCAAAGAACGCCGGCAAGGTCGCGCTCGTTTTGGAGGGCGGCAGTTTCCGCGGGCAATTTACCGCAGGCGTGCTCGACGTTCTCATGGAGGCTGGCGTCGAGATTCCGGCGGTCTACGGTGTATCGGCCGGCGCCCTCAACGGCGTGAACTACAAGTCGCACCAGATCGGCCGTGCCAACCGCATCAACCTGGCTTTCTGCAATGACAATCGCTTCATGGGCGCCGCATCGTTTGCGTCCACGGGTTCCATCGTGGGTTACGACTTTATCTTCAACGATGTCCAGGATCGCCTGGATCCCTTTGACAACGAGACGTTCGACGCGAGCCCCATCGAGATGTACGCCGTCGCGACGGACATGCTCTTTGGAACCGCCACGTACCTCCCGGTCAAAAGCGCCGTACTTGACCTCGACGCTGTGCGCGCATCGACGTCACTGCCGCTGGTGACGCCGTCGGTCGAGATCGACGGACACAAATACGTCGACGGCGGCGTAGCCGATTCGGTCCCTATCGAGCACGTGCTGGAGGAGGCGGGCTTCGATCGCGCGGTTGTCATTGTCACGCAGGACCGCTCGTACGAGAAAAAGCCCTACGAGTTTATGCCCGCCGCACGCGCCCGCTATGCCGACTATCCCTACCTGCTCGAGGCTATCGAGACGCGCCACGACCGCTATAACATCCAGCGCATGCATCTGTGGAAGTATGAGCGCGAGGGCCGCGCGCTGGTCGTTGCTCCGCAAAAGCCGGTCGAGGTCGGTCACGTTGAGCACGATTCGGCAAAGCTCCTCGACCTGTATATTCAGGGCCGCCAGGAGGCAAAGCACCTACTGAGTGATATCGAGGCATTTGTCGAGCGCTAGTGTCGCGACGTCATGACCCATGGATGACATGTGCAGAAACTCTGGTCAGAGCCAAAATACCTGTTGACTCGGGCGACGAGCGGGGTAATATGGACGGGTTACTTGCAGAGCCCCGTGAATCTCTGTAACAACACGTACTGTACATGGAGGAGTCTAAGTGATTTCGAAATCGACTCACTACGCCAAGCAGGGCGAGGTCCAGCGCAACTGGGTTCTCGTCGACGCCGATGGTGCTGTCCTGGGCCGTCTTGCCACCCAGATCGCAATGATCCTGCGCGGTAAGAACAAGCCCCAGTTCACGCCCAACAGCGACTGCGGCGACTTCGTTGTCGTCATCAACGCCGATAAGGTCCAGCTTACCGGTAACAAGGCCGACACGAAGACCTATTATCGCCACAGCGGCTACAACGGCGGCCTCAAGGCTGAGAGCTTCCGCCAGGCTATGGAGAAGCACCCGGAGAAGGTCATCGAGCGCGCCGTTCGCGGCATGCTGCCCAAGACCACTCTCGGCCGTGCCCAGATGACCAAGCTTAAGGTCTACGCTGGTGCCGAGCATCCGCATGCTGCCCAGAACCCCACGAAGATTGAGCTGGAGGCTTAAAGATGGCTGAGAACACCGTTGTCTACCAGGGTACCGGCCGTCGTAAGAACGCCGTCGCCCGCGTCCGTCTCGTCCCCGGCACCGGCAAGGTGACCATCAACAAGCGTGACGCCGAGCAGTATTTCGGCCGTCATCAGCTCGTTGAGAACGCCCTTGCTCCCTTCAAGGTGACCGACACCGCCGGTCAGTTCGACGTTATCGCTCTGTGCGATGGCGGCGGCATCTCCGGTCAGTCCGGCGCTCTGCGCCTGGGCATCGCTCGCGCTCTTCTGAACGCTGGCGACTACCGTGCTGACCTCAAGAAGGCCGGTTTCCTTACGCGCGATGCTCGCGTGGTCGAGCGCAAGAAGTACGGCCTCAAGAAGGCCCGCCGCGCTCCCCAGTTCTCCAAGCGCTAAGGTTTTATCTCCTTACGAGATACAATGTACAAGCGGGGCCTGCCGATTGCTCGGCGGGTCCC
>CABRLT010000063.1 GCA_902471785.1 uncultured Collinsella sp. | reverse complement strand
CGTGCGGAACTCGCGATAAACTTAATTACGCGCCGCTCCCCGCCCACGCCGGGCAAACATCGTTGGACTTATCACTGACATGAAATAGGCGCTTGTATATCGTCCGCTAGCTTGGCACGGTACAATGCTTTCAGCTTTCAATTTGTAAATTAGTGGGGTTAATTCATGGCAGAATCTCGTGCGGAGCGTAAGGCTCGTCGTGCTTTGATCGAGGCGGCTGAGGGGTCAGAGGAGAAAAAATCTTCTCAGAAATCCAAGTCGTCTCAGGACGCGAAGGGTAAGTCGGCCAAGGGCAAGGCTAAGGCCAAGCGTCCCGGCTCTCGTCGGAACGAGGATAAGGCATCTCAGACTCGCTCCAAGCGCTCGCATAAAGATCGGGTTTCGTCTGCGCGTAAGGCTGTGGACCCCAAGTCCCCCTGTTCGATCATGAAAGCTTGCGGTGGGTGCACGGCGCTCAATCGTCCTTATAAGAAGCAGCTCGCCGCCAAGCAGGCTGCTATGGAGGAGCTTTTTGCTTCGCTTTGTGAGCGTGAGGGCATTGCTGTAGATCCTATTCGTGGCATGGGTGTCACCCTGGGCGACCCGGGCAAATATCCTGCACCGCGTGGCTTTCGTCATAAGGCTGCCACTCCCTTTGCTCCCGGTAAGGAGGGCGCCGTCCGTTGCGGTTTCTTTGAGCGCGGCACGCACAAGATCGTTGCCGTACCCGAATGCCCCGTCGAGGCACCGGGCGCCCGTCAGATTCTCAACGGCATCGCACGCGAAGCTGAGCGGCTGCATATTCCCGCCTTTAATGAGGACAAGCATCTTGGTTTGCTTCGCTATGCCGTCGTCCGCTGCGGTTGGCGTACCGACCAGGTCATGGTCACGCTCGTGACCGCTCAGCGCGACTTGCCGCATGCGCAGGAGTTCTTTGAGGCTGTCGCCGCACTCGATCCGCGCATCGTCACCGTCGCCCAAAACATCAACGGACGCCCCGGCAACGCCATCCTCGGCGAGGAAACCCGCATCGTGTATGGCGCCGAATGCATGCGCGATCAGCTGCTCGGCTGCGAATTCGACATCTCCCCCACCGCGTTTTATCAGACCAACCCGCAACAGACTGAGCTGCTCTATCAGCTCGCTATCGACGGCATGGATTTGCACCAGGGCGATGTGCTCATGGATGCCTACTGTGGCAGCGGTACCATCGGTCTTTGCGCAGCTAAAGATGCCCAGAACAAGGGTATCGGCATTATGCTGCTCGGCGTGGAGCGCAACCCGGCGGGCATTGCCGACGCACGCCGCAATGCCGAGCTCAACGGCCTCACCCGCAGCGCTTGGTTTATGGCCGACGATGCCACCGACTACATCCTAGATGCCGCCGACAACAACGAACGGGTCGATGTCCTTTCCATCGATCCGCCGCGCGCCGGCTCTACCCCCGAGTTCCTCGAAGCTGCCTGCGCACTTAAGCCGCGCCGCATCACCTATATCAGCTGCAACCCCGTGACCCAAGAGCGCGACCTGCACCAGCTCCTCGACGGAGGCTATCGCCTGCTCAAGATCACGCCCGTCGACATGTTCCCCCACACCGACCACACCGAAACCGTAGCGGTCCTCGAACGCCGCTAACCAACCTCAGTAGATTTTTGGGACAAGAAAGGGGGCGACCCGCCTGGGCCGCCCCCTTCGCTTGGTTTATAAATTCCGCTACATCCCCTTGCGCAGGTCGCACACGCCGGCTGCCGCCATCTCGCGCAGCAGCGTCTCGCGGTCGCGTGTCACGATCAGGTCCAGCGGGAAGTGAATCTCGTCGAGCAACTTGCGGGCGTGATCGAGCTTGCCAATGGCCATGCCAATGTGGGCATCGGTCGACACGCCAATGCCCACGCCCAGCTCGGCGCAGCGCTCGGCAATCTTGCGGCATACGGCCCAATGCTCAGTGTCGACACCGTGTTCAAGACTATGGTTGTTGATCTCGATAATCTTGTGCTTGGCCTTAGCTGCCAACAGCACCTCGTCGATATCGAACGGCACGCCCGAACGCCCCGTGTGACCCAGCATGAACACCTTGGGGTGCTCCAGGGCATTGATATACATCTCGGTCGTCTGGGCCAGCGTCGCGCCCCCAGCAATCTGCGGATTATGCACGCTTGCAACCAAATAATCCAAATTACGCGTAACCAAATCGAACAGCGAATGCTGACGGCTGTACGAATCGCCGGCAATATCGAGCGTGACAGGAGTGTCCTCGCCAAACAGGCTTCCGTCCAGCGAAACGATATCGGCCTCGGCACCACGCAGCACCAGCACGCCACTCCAAATGCGCGGCCAGATATCCTGGTTGATAAAGAACTGGTAACTGCGCAGGTCATTGGGGCAAGCCGTAATCATAGAGCTCAAATGGTCGGCAGATCCGAGCACCTGCAGACCACGCTCTGCCGCCCAGTACACATTCTCCTCAATGGTCGAATATGCATGCGCAGAGAACATCGTATGGGTATGAATGTCACAAGAAAGCAGGTAGGGCATCAGGTCTCCTTATCTGGCACGGCCGTCGCTTATATTCATTGTACGCATAGCCTTCGATAGTCGTAAAACCACTCCATCCCAAAGACACAACGTCCATGACAACGGGGTCCGGCTTAACACCAAACCCCGTTTCACGTAAAACATTGTAGGCAGAGCGCTTTACTTTTAACGATACTCGTCCGCCAACTGTTTCCAAGCGGGTAGCGAATTGACAATCGTTTCGTAGCTCACGCAATAGCCCAGGCGGAACCAACCCGGCATACCAAAGCTGTCCGAGGGAACCGCAAGCAACTCATACTTCTTTGCGCGCTCGCAAAACGCATTCGCATCGGACTCCAACGCTTTCACCCATAGGTAGAACGCGCCATCCGGCTCAACATAGGTGTAGCCATACTCCGCTAGTGCGTCGGTAAGCGCGGTGCGGTTACGTGCATAGGCCTCAACGTCACTCGGCTCATCGATGCAGTCGATAATTACGCGCTGAAAGAGCGCCGGCGCGCACACGAAGCCCAGCGTACGGGCAGCACCCGCAACAGCCGGCATCAGACGGGCAGCCTGCGGATTGGTGTTGGGAACCAAGATCCAACCCACGCGCTCACCAGGCAGCGACAGCGACTTGGAATACGAGTAGCACACGATGGTGTGCTCGTAGATCGAGGGCACCCAAGGCACCTCGGCACCGTACACGATCTCGCGGTACGGCTCATCCGAGATGAGCATAATCGGATTCTCGGAATCGCGCTGAGCGTTGGCCTCGCGCAGAACATTGGCCAGTCGCGTCAGCGTGTCGCATGTATATACGGCACCGGTCGGATTGTTGGGCGAGTCGATAATGACGGCAGCCGTCTTATCGGTGATCGCCTTGAGCACGTTGTCCACGCTCAGCTGGAACGTGTCTTCATCAGCAGGCGCCTCAACACACGTGCAGCCGGCCTTCTCAATCCAAACGCGATACTCCGGAAAGTACGGGGCAATAACAATAACCTCGTCGCCCGGATTCGTAACGGCGTTGAGTGTACAGGTGAGCGAAGCCGCGGCGCCCACGGTCATAAAGACGTCCTTGCCCTCATAGCTCGTACCAAAGCGGCGGTTGAGCGATTCGGCGACAGCTGCACGACATTGCGGCAGGCCTGGTGCGGGCGTGTAGCCGTGCAGCTGGTCGCTCGGCAGCTCCAGGGCCTTCTTAATGGACTCCGCCACAGCAGCGGGTGCCGGAACGCTCGGATTGCCCAGCGAAAAATCGAATACGTTTTCCGCACCGATCTGCGCCTTGCGCTCAAGGCCATAGCTAAAAATCTCACGGATGATGGAGCTTTCCGCACCGCGAGCATACATAGTTTCGTTGATCATCTGTTCCCCTTTCGCATAGGCGTTATTGTACGCTTTAGCCGAGCAAAGTGCCGCAGCAATGTTGATTGGGGACAGACTTAAATGCGTGAAAACGCTCATTTAAGTCTGTCCCCAATCAACAGATGACCCCATATCGCTCAAAAGAAAAAGCCTCCGCAGGTTTCCCCGCGGAGGCTTTCGCCACAAAGACTATTTGTCGGCGTCGGTGTCGGCATCGACGACGGCATGGTCATCGTCAGCATCATCGGATGCGGCTTCGGCATCCTCCTGCATGGCCGCCTGCGCAAAGGCCGCGGCATCAGCCGCCAGCTCCTCCTCGCTCATTCGAGGCACGCGCTTCTTGGTCGGCATGCCGGCCGCCTTGGCATTGCGCTCCTCCTTGGCCGCCAGGATATCGCCCTCGCGCTCAAGGTAGGCATTCCACTCGTTGTCGAGTAGGGCGTTCACGGCATCGCCCTCGACAGTCTCGCGCTCAAGCAGCACCTTCGCCATCAGATCGAGCTGATCGCGACGGGCGTCCAGGATCTCGACCGCACGACGATGGGCCTCACGCATAATGCGCTGAACCTCGATATCGATGCGGCGCGCCGTCTCCTCGGAGTAATCCTGGTGATCGGCGTAATCGCGACCAAGGAACACCTGATGTTGCGCCTCGCCAAACACTTGCGTGCCCAGCTCCTCGCTCATGCCCAGGCGCGTGACCATCTCGCGCGCCATCTTGGTTGCGCGCTCCAGATCGTTGCTCGCGCCCGACGTAATGTCATCGCACATGAGCTCCTCGGCAACGCGACCGCCCAAGAACACGGCGAGCTCGTCGAGCATCTCGTTCTTGGTCTTGAGGAAGTGGTCCTCCTGCGGAAGCTGCAGCGTGTAACCCAGAGCCTGACCGCGGCTGACGATCGAGATCTTGTGGACCGGATCGGAGTGCTCCAGGATGTGGCCCACCAGGGCGTGACCGCTCTCGTGGTAGGCAATCGTGGTGCGCTCGGCCTCGGTCATCACGCGACCCTTGCGTTGCGGTCCGGCAATCACGCGTTCCATCGACTCCTCGACCTCGTCCATCGAGATCACGGAACGATGGCGGCGAGCAGCCAGCAGCGCAGACTCGTTGAGCAGGTTTGCCAAATCGGCACCGGTAAAGCCAACGGTCATCTGGGCGAGCTTCTCAAACTTCACGTCCTCGTCCATCGGCTTGTTCTCGGCATGCACGCGCAAGATCTGCTCGCGGCCCTTCACATCCGGACGGTCAACCGTGACTTGGCGGTCAAAACGACCGGGGCGCAGCAATGCCGGGTCCAGAATGTCAGGACGGTTGGTCGCAGCGATCAGGATGACCGACTCGCTCTCCTCAAAGCCGTCCATCTCGACCAGCAGCTGGTTGAGCGTCTGCTCGCGCTCGTCGTGGCCGCCGCCCAAACCGGCTCCGCGCTGACGTCCCACGGCATCGATCTCGTCAATAAAGATGATCGACGGAGCCTGAGACTTGGCCTCCTTAAAAAGGTCGCGCACGCGGCTGGCGCCAACGCCCACGAACATCTCGACAAAGTCAGAACCCGAGATGCTAAAGAACGGCACGCCCGCCTCGCCGGCAACGGCCTTGGCCAGCAGCGTTTTACCGGTACCCGGAGGGCCAACCAGCAACACGCCGCGCGGGATCTTGGCGCCCAGTTTGCGATAGCGATCCGGATCGCTCAAAAAGTCACGGATCTCCTCGAGCTCCTCGACTGCCTCGTCCACGCCGGCAACGTCTTCAAACTTGACCTTGGGGCGTGTGGCCTCGTTGGTCTTGGCGTTGGTCTTGCCAAACTGCATGTTCCTGTTGTTGGCGCCCATCATCTGGCGCATAAAGTAGAACATGATGGCGATCAAGGCAATCGTCGGAAGCACACTCATCGCCAAGTCGCCCCAAAAATCGGGATCGTTGGTGTTGACGATGTACTTGGTATCGGGGTGCTCCGCCATAAGCTCGGCAAGCGAATCGGAGCCGACATAGGTCGAGGAAAAGCTCTTGAGCTCGCTCGTGTCGCCCTTGTCCTTTTTCGTCTTCCAGTAATGACCCGTCACGCTTCCGTCCTGAACCGTATAGGTCAGATCTTCGACGCGATCCTGCTTGATGGCGCTGACCATCTCGCTCGTCGCGAGCTTAACGGTATTGCTGGAGCTGGCAAAGCCGGAACCCATATTAAAGAAGGCATAGCCCAGAAGCGCGCAAGCCAAAAGAAAATACAGCCAGCCCGTACGCGTGGGCTTCTTGCCTCCGGGCATCCCCGGGATCTTTGGGTCCCGGGGAGTCTGGGAATTGTTGTCGTTACGGTCGTCGGGCATCTTACGAATAAACCTCCGGTTTCAAAATGCCCAGATACGGAAGGTTGCGATAGCGCTCGGCATAGTCGAGGCCGTAGCCCACCACAAAGGCATCGGGGCAATGGGTTCCAACATACTTGGGCGTGATGGCCGAGACGCGGTCCTCAACGTCCTTCCACAGGAAGGCGGCGACCTCCAGAGAAGCGGGCTTGCGGCTCTCGAGGTTCTTCATCAGATACTTGAGCGTCAGGCCCGAGTCCAGAATGTCCTCGACGATCAGCACGTCGCGACCGCGGATGTCGATATCCAGGTCCTTAATGATACGCACGATACCCGAGGACTTCACACCGTCGCCGTAGCTCGAAACAGCCATGAAATCGATGTTGGTCGGCAGCTCGATCTTACGCATCAGGTCGCCCATAAAGACCACGGCGCCGCGCAGGACCGCAATCAGCACCA
>CABRLT010000062.1 GCA_902471785.1 uncultured Collinsella sp. | reverse complement strand
GCTGCATCATCAAGGGCACCGTGCGCAACTCGATCCTGTCGCGCGGCGTTGTGGTTGAGGAAGGCGCCTCGGTGACCAACTCGATCATCAACCAGAGCTGCGTCATCAAGAGCGGCGCCCGCGTCGAGAACGCCATCCTGGACAAGAACAACGTGGTTCCCACCAACACCGAGCTTCGCGGCACGCCCGAGAACATCTTGGTGCTGGGCAAGGCTCCGTTAACTTCCGATACCACCATCGCTCGTTAACATTGGCGTCGCATAATCGCACGTAAACGTAAGAATAGCCGCCCGGTTAGCGCCAGGCGGCTATTCTCGAATTACAACATGGGAGACAATATGGCAGAAACCAGCAAAAAGATGCAGATCGTGTTTGCCTCGGCCGAGTGCGCACCGTTTGTGAAGACCGGTGGCCTGGGAGACGTGGCGGGCTCGCTGCCTGCGGCGCTTGTGCGCGCCGGCGCCGAAGTCATCGTGATGGTGCCCAAGTACGCCACCATCAAGGACGAGTACAAGGCGCAGATGGAGCACTTCTCCGACTTTTACGTGAGCCTGGGCTGGCGCAACGAGTACTGCGGGCTCGAGAAGCTCGAGCACGACGGCGTCACCTATATGTTCATCGACAACGAGCGCTACTTTGCGCGTGACTATCCGTACGGCTTCTTTGACGACGGCGAACGTTTTGCGTTCTTCTCCAAGGCCATCACCGAGAGCCTGCAGCACCTGCCGGCCGGCTTTGAGTGCGACATCCTGCACTGCAACGACTGGCAGACGGCGCTGGCGCCCGTGTTTTTGCGCGAGTTCTACCAGGGCCTGCCGCTGTATGACCGCGTCAAGACCGTGTTCTCGATCCACAACGTGGCGTTCCAGGGCCAGTTTAGCGACACCGTGATGGAGGACATCCTGGGTGTGGCGCACATTCCGGCGGCCGCCTCGCAGCTGCGTTGCGACGCCTGCAGCATCAACTACATGCTGGGCGCGCTGCGCTATGCCGATGCCATCACTACGGTGAGCCCCACCTATGCCAACGAGATCCAGACGCCCGAGTTTGGCGAGGGCCTGGACGGCGTTCTGCGCGAGCGTTCGTACGCGCTGCAGGGCATCCTCAACGGCATTGACGTGGCGGGCTTTGACCCGGCGACCGACAAGCGCATTGCCGCCAACTACACGGTTGAAGACCGCTCCGGCAAGGCCGTGTGCAAGGCCAAGCTGCAGGAAGAGCTGGGGCTCGAGGTTCGCGACGACCGCCCGCTCATGGTGATGGTCACGCGCCTGACGCGCCAAAAGGGCATGGACCTGGTCATGTACGCGCTCGACCGCATTCTGGCCGGCGGCGTGCAGGTGGCGGTGCTGGGCACCGGCGACCGCGACTACGAGGACGGCCTGCGCTACTTCCAGGACAAGTACCCCGGCACCATGGCCGCGCGCATCGAGTTCGATCCGGCGCTGTCGCAGCGCATGTATGCTGCCGCCGACATGTTCCTGATGCCGTCGAAGTTTGAGCCCTGCGGCCTGTCGCAGATCATCGCCATGCGCTACGGCACGCTGCCGATTGTTCGCGAGACCGGTGGCCTGAAGGACACCGTGCAGCCGTACAACGAGTTTACCGGCGAGGGCACGGGCTTCTCGTTTAGCAACTTTAACGGCGACGAGATGGGCGATGCGGTATTCCGCGCGGCGCGTCTGTTCTGGGATAACCGCGACGCCTGGAACCAGCTGGTCACGCAGGCCATGAGCCAGGACTTTAGCTGGACGCGCTCGGCCGACAAGTATCTGGACCTGTACTTCTTTATGCACCCGGAGATTGAGAGGCCAGCGGCTGTTGTCGACGAGCCTGAGGCTGCGGCTGAGCCAGTGGCCGTTGAGGTGCCCAAGGCCGAGGATAAGGCGGTTGAGGCTGAGCCCGCAAAGGCCGAGCCTGAGGTGAAGGCTGAGGCCGCTCCTGAGGCAAAGGCCGAGGTCAAGCACGCTGCAAAACCCGCAGCTAAGAAGACCACGACCCGCAAGACGACCGCTAAGAAGGCTACGACGACCAAGGCTGCCGCGACTAAAACGACGGCCGCCAAGGCAACGACCACGCGCAAGCGCACGACCACCGCTGCCAAGAAGGCCGCCGAGGCCGCTCCCGAGGTAAAGGCCGAGGTCGCAGAGGTCAAGCCGGCCGCCAAGGCTCCGGCAAAGACTGCTGCCAAGAAGACGACCACGACCGCCAAGAAGGCAACAGCTGCCAAGAAGACCACGGCAACGAAGTCGACGGCCAAGAAGACCACGGCAAAGGCTGCTGCTCCTAAGGCGGAGGCTAAGGTCGAAGCCAAGCCCGCTGCCGCCAAAGAGGAACCCAAGCCCGAGGTAAAGGCCGAGCAGGCGCCGAAGGTCGCTGAGGTCAAGGCCGCACCGAAGGCAGAGGCCAAGCCAGAACCCACCAAGGAGACTCCGGTCTCCCCCGCCGCTCCGGCAGAGAAAAAGGCCCCGTCCAAGAAGACGTCAGTCCGCAAGGCAACGGCCACCCGCAAGCGCCGCTAGCCCACAGGCGATCCAAAACCCAATCAAACCCTAAGTAAGGGGCGCTCCAACCGGGCGCCCCTTCTCTGTAGATAGTTGGTAAAACGATTTTCTAGGACAACCGTTCGCCGATGGTAAACGGATGTTGTTTATACAGCCTGTGTACAACAGATATACTTACATCCTGTGCGTAAAGCCCATGGCCAGCATGCCATGATTCTATTGAACTGGACCGTACTATGAGATTGATACACAACAGCCGTCTGCCGCAGTTTCGCACTCCGTTTGGCGCTGTGACCACAGGAACTACCCTTTCGCTCTCCGTGATTCTGGAGGATGCCGATCCCGCGCAGGCAACGCTTACGCTGCGCACCTGGGTCGATGAGATCGGTGAGTCTCGGTATCCCATGACGCACGAGGGCGACGGCATATTCACCGTAGAGCTTGAGTGCACCGAGCCCTGTCTTATCTGGTACAGCTTTATATGCAATATCGAGGGCCAGCCCGAGGTCCGCTTGGGAGCACCACAGGGACGCACCGGCGGCGAGGGCGTAACCTACGACTACGCCGAGGTGCCGTCATTCCAGGTCACCGTCTACAAACACCGTGAGGTTCGTCCCGAGTGGTACGAGCGCGGCATGGTGTACCAGATCTTCCCCGATCGCTATGCCCGCGACGAAAACTGGCGCGAGCGCACGCTTGCCGAGGTCGAAAAACCGCGAAACGGAATCCAGCGCCGCATGGTCGAGGACTGGAACGAACCGCCCGAGTACGAGCGTGCCGAAGACGGCTCCATCAAGACCTGGGATTTTTACGGCGGCTCACTCAAGGGTATCCAGGAAGACTTGCCTCGCATCGCCGAGCTGGGCTTTACGGCTATCTACCTCAACCCCATTTTTGAAGCCGCGAGCAACCACCGCTACGACACCGCCGATTACACCAAGATCGATCCGATTCTGGGCACCGAGCAGGACTTTACTGAGCTGTGCGAGGCAGCCGAGAAGCTGGGCATTTCCATCATTCTGGACGGCGTGTTCAACCACACGGGCGACGATTCGATCTACTTCAACCGCTACGGCAACTACCCCGGCGTGGGCGCATGGCAGAGCGAGGATTCGCCGTGGCGCGATGCGTTTTATTTCCACGAGGACGGCTCGTACGACTGCTGGTGGGGCGTGGGCAATATGCCCGCCATCAATGAGAACTCCGAACTGGTACGCGAGCGGCTCCTGGGCAAGGACGGCGTCATTCGTAAATGGCTGCGCGCCGGCGCTCACGGCTGGCGCCTGGATGTGGCCGACGAGCTTTCGGACGATTTCCTGACCGAGATCAAAAAGGCCGTACTTGCCGAAAAGCCCGACGCGCTGCTGCTCGGCGAGGTCTGGGAAGACGCCTCCAACAAGATCAGCTACGGCCATCTGCGTCGCTACCTGCAGGGCTCCGAGCTGGACTCTGCTATGGATTACCCCTTCCGCGACATGGTCATCGGCTTTTTGATGGGCTACAAAAACGCCTACCAAGCTGCCGAGGATATCGAGACCCTGCGCGAGAACTACCCGCGCGAGGCATTATCCTGCGCGCTCAATCTGCTGTCGAGCCACGACCGCCCGCGCATTATCTCGGTGCTCGGCGGTGGCCCCGACGAGTCGCAGCTGCCCGAGAGTGAGCGCAGCAAATGGCGCCTGGACGAGAACTCCATGGGCCTGGCCAAGAGCCGCTTTTGGCTGGCGACGCTCATGCAGATGACGTTCCCGGGCGTTCCCTCAATCTATTACGGTGACGAGTACGGCTTGGAGGGACTCACCGATCCGGGTAATCGCCGCACCATGCCGACCAAGGAAGACCTGCACGACTTCGATACGTTCGCGATCGTCAAGAACGCATCTGCTGTGCGCCGCGCGCTGCCGTTTATGATCGACGGTGAAATCAAGGCCTTCGCGCTCAATGACGAGGTGCTGGCCTACAACCGTACCGGTAAAGACGGCGAGTCCGCGACCGTCATCATCAACCGCAGCCTGCGCAATTCACACCGCGTGACGATTCCGGCGCTCGACGAATGTGCGAGCGATGTGATTAGCGGTCACGAGTGCGAGATTCACAATGGCACTGTCACACTCGATCTGTATCCGCTGGGGTCGTCGATCATCTATCACCACGCCGAGCAGCGTCTGCAAGAGCCGCTCGATCACGGCGCGGGTGTCGTTTGTCACATCACCTCGGTACCGACCGACGATGGCAAGCCCGGTACGATCGGCGCACCCACGCGTCGCTTTATCGACCATCTGGCCGCCATGGGCATGCGGTACTGGCAGGTCCTGCCCGTCAACCCGACGGATTTCTTCCGCTCCCCCTATGCCGGGCCCTCGGCTTTTGCGGGCAATATCGACCTACTGCCCGAGAGTCACGAGGAGCTGGCCGCCGACTTTGCTGTCTGGAAGACCCACGGCGGCGAGGATGCCGATCCGCTATACACTGCGTTTAAACATCGCAACGCCGATTGGCTCGAGAAGTACTGCGTCTACATGGCCGTTAAGAAGTACTTTGAGGGCGAGTCACGCCACGATTGGCCGGCAGATGTCGCGCGCTACAACGAGTATCTAATCGACGACAAGCGCTTCCACGACGAGGCGGAGCTTCAGGCGTACATGCAGTACCGCTTTGACCTGGCTTGGTGCGAGCTTATGAACTATGCGCACAAGAAAGGAATCGAGGTCATCGGCGATATCCCGATGTATGTCTCGGACGATTCGGCCGATGCGTGGAGCGAACCCGAGAACTTCTGGCTGTCCGATACCGGCAAAGCAATCGAGATTTCCGGCGCGCCGCCCGACAACTTTGCACCCGAGGGTCAGGTGTGGGGCAACCCGACGTTCCGCTGGGACCACATGAAGCAGAACGGCTATAGCTGGTGGATGGATCGCCTACGTCGTGCGTTCTCGCTCTACGACCGCGTGCGCCTGGATCACTTCCTGGGCTTCCACAGCTACTTCAGTATCCCCGCTGGCAAGGCTTGCGCCGAAGGTCGATGGCTGGCGGGACCGGGCAAGGACCTGTTTCAGACCGCCTATGACGAGCTGGGTCCGCTCAACTTTATCGCCGAGGACCTGGGCTATTTGACGCCCGGTGTTCGCGCCATGGCCTCGAGCTGCGGTTTCCCCGGCATGGACGTGCTGGAGTTTGGCGACTACGACGTCCGTTGCGGCGTGCACCCTACGCCAGGAAAGATCCTGTATACCTCGACGCACGACACGTCGACGCTCGCGGGTTGGTGTACGCGTTCCTTTGCGGGCGGCGACGAACCGAGCGGTGTTGAGGTGGCGGCCAAGCTGATGAGCGACGCGCTGGCAAGCGACGCTCCCCTGGTGATGATGCCGCTGCAGGATGTCCTGGGGCTTGGCGACGACGCGCGCATGAACGTGCCGGGCGTGGCCACGGGCAACTGGACCTGGCAGGCTGACGAGACCGACGTTGCGGCCGCCGAGGGCAAAACCGCACAGCTCCTGCGCAACAACCATAGATTCTGGGGCGAAGCGTGATAAAACCCCCGATATAGGGTACAGTTACAGACGTTTGAATTTTTGCGGGCAGAGTAATCTGCCCGCTTTGTGCTGAAAAGGAAGTATTATGGCGCGCTACGATTACAAGTGCTCGAGCTGCGGCAACGTGTTTGAGGTTGAGCATCCCATGTCCGAGACTCCCGAGGTCGTGTGCCCCAGCTGCGGTGCCCCGGCGGCCAAGACGTTCTCGGCCAGCGGCATTAAATTTGAGGGCAGCGGTTTCTACAACACCGACCAGCGAAGCGGCGGCTCCAGCACCAACGCCACGAGCGGCTGCTGCGCCAATTGCCCGCATAACCACTAGAAACAACGCGGCCCCGCGATCAACGCCGATCGCGGGGCTGATTCTTTGCGCTATAGGTAGCTAATTATCTATCCAGGTTTCCTTATGAGTTGCGGTGAAATAAGGACTGTTTGGCGGGTAGAAGCGGCTTTTCAATCCCTATTTCACCGCAACTAAGTAGTTACTTGCGGACCAGTCTGGCGCAGAAGTGGCCGTCGTAGGAATCGGCGTTTACCGGCACGCTTTGGAAGAGGCCTCGATCGTTCTGGCGTACGGAAACGAGCTTCTTGGCCTGATCGAACTCGGGGAGTTGCAGAATCTGTGCTTCGGAAAGCGGCGCCACGCTAAAGCCGGCACCCTCGGAAGAAGCCAGGAAGGCATCCACGACCTGAGTGTTCTCCTCAGCAAAAACCGAGCAGGTGGCATAGATAAGCTCACCGCCGGCAGCCACGCGCGCGGCGG
>CABRLT010000061.1 GCA_902471785.1 uncultured Collinsella sp. | reverse complement strand
GCGCGCCGAGGCCTTTGCCGACGAGCTTTCGCGACGCGGCCTTGCGGGCGAGGTCGTCACCCTGGCCGATGGCGGTGCTACGGGCGTTGGCCGTTTGGACGAGACCATCCGCGGCTATGCAGGCAAAAAGCTCGGCCTTATCGCCGTTAACGGCCTGGTTTTCCTGCGTCTGACCGAGGCGTTGGCACAGCTGGGACCCTCGCTGCCGGCGGGGCTCAAGATCGCGACGTTTGACGACTATCCCTGGAACCATGTGCTCTTTGGCGGTGTGACCACGGCAGCGCAAGACACCATCACCATTGCCGAGCGCGTAGTCGAGCGCCTGTCCGAGCGCATCGACGTCGTTACCACCACGGTGGGCGAGGCCGCAAAGCTCGCCCCCAAGCGCATCGAGATTCCCGGCCACATCGAACATCGCGCATCAACCTCGCGCTAGTCTGTATGATAATATATAGACAATGTCATACAGGAGGTATCCATGGCTGCGTCTGTGCTGAGTGTGCGAGTGGACTCGTCAATTAAAGACTCATTTGCCGAACTGTGCGAAGAGCTTGGCATGACTTCGTCTGTTGCGGTCAATATGTTTATGAGGCAGATGCTGCGCGAGCGCTCTCTGCCGTTTGTTCCTTCACTTGGTAAAAGCTTTGCGAGCGAAAGCGCCGCGACGGGCATTTTGGATACTGCCCAGATTGAGTCCGCCGTCCGCGAGGCAGCCAGCTCGATTCCCGCCATCAAAACCGTGATTCTTTTTGGTTCGTATGCCCGGGGCGAGGCACATGTCGATAGCGATATTGACTTGCGTCTCGAAGTCGATCGCGAACAGGGCTTTGGTCTTTTCGCGTTGTCGGCGTTTGGCGAGGCGGTTCGCAAAGAAACCGGGAAGCAGGTTGACCTTGTCTCGAGTGACTATCTTGATGACGATCTTGCCGCGGTAATCGAGCGCGAAGGAGTGATCCTTTATGATCGCGCGTAAGTCAGACAGCCTTCGCGCCCAAGAGGTTTTGGATGCCATCTCTGAAACGAACGAGCGCATCAAGGCTTTTGATATCACCGAGGACCAGTTTCTGCATGCGAATGACGTGCGGACGAGGGCGTTGGCGGACTCCCTTTTGATGTGTGCGCTTAGGGTGACGGAAGAAGCGGGCAAATTGTCGGAACGCTCGCAGCGGCTTCATCCCGAAATTGAGTGGCGTGGAATTATCGGCATGAGAAATTATCTTGCGCATGATTACGGCAATGTTGACCGCTCGGTTGTTTGGGATGCAGTGACGATGGAGTTCCCTACGCTGGAACGAGCCTGTAGACAAATTGTCTCCGAATCTGAACGCTAGCCGCTCATTCGTGACTGCCTGTTCGCGCACGTTTTTTGAGCGCTTGATACGCTTTAACCCTGCGGAAACATTTTTCTGCGATAGTATCTGCGATATAGACCAGTCGAAACCCGCCCGAAAGAAAGGGGAGCGACATGAACCAGCAGAACATCGATTACGTACTCCGTTCCGTAGAGCAGCGTGACATCCGCTTTGTGCGTCTGTGGTTTGTCGACATTCTCGGCCGCCTCAAGAACTTTGCCATTAGCCCCGAGGACCTCGAGGTCGCTTTTGAGGAGGGTATTGGCTTTGACGGCTCCGCCATCGAGGGCTTTGCCACGCCCGAGGAAGCCGACATGCTGGCGTTCCCCGATGCTTCGACCTTCCAGATTTTGCCGTGGCGCCCGAGCCATAATGGCGTCGCCCGCGTGTTCTGCGACGTGTGCACTCCCGATCGCAAGCCGTTTGCCGGCGACCCGCGCGATGCCCTGCGCCGAATGTTCCGCAAGGCCGAGAAAGCTGGCTATCTGCTCAACGTGGGCGCCGAGCTGGAGTATTACTACTTCCCCGACGAGCACACGCCCGAGCCGCTCGACAACGTGGGCTACTTCGATCTTTCGGTGAGCGATGCCGCCCGCGACCTGCGCCGCAACACAGTCCTCACGCTCGAGAAGATGTCCGTGCCCGTGGAGTACACCTTCCATGCCGCCGGCCGCTCGCAGCACGGCATGAGCCTGCGTCACGCCGAGGCCCTGAGCATGTCCGACGCCATCACCACGGCCAAACTCATCATTAAACAGCAGGCCTACGAGAGCGGTTGCCACGCCTCCTTTATGCCCAAGCCGTTGGCGGGCGAGGACGGCAGCGCCATGTTTTTGCATCAGTCGCTGTTCGACCACGACGGCAACAACGTCTTTTGGGGAGAGGACGACGAGAAGTACCATCTCTCCGACGTCGCCAAGCACTACATGGCCGGCATCCTGGCGCACGCGCGCGAGATCAGCGCCATCACCAACCCCACGGTAAACTCGTACAAGCGCATCACCACGGGCGGCGACTCCGTGCCGCAGTACGCCACGTGGGGCCTGCGCAACCGCGCGAGCATGGTCCGCATCCCGGTCTACAAGCCCGGCAAGCAGCTGTCCACGCGCATCGAGCTTCGTAGCCCCGACCCCATGGCCAACCCATACCTGGTCAACGCCGTCACGCTGGCGGCTGGTCTGGACGGCATCGAGCGCAAGCTGGAGCTCCCGCCCGAGGCAACGGCCGAGACGCTCAAGCTCACCGACCGCCAGATGGTCGAGGCCGGCTACACGCCGCTGCCGCGTTCGCTCAAAGAGGCGCTCGACGTGTTTGAGGACTCGCAGTTTATGAAGGATGCCCTCGGCGAGCACATCCATAGCTTCTTCCTCAAAAAGAAGCGCGACGAGTGGCATAAATTTGAGTCTACGATCACCGAGTGGGAGATCAAGCACTACCTGGCGAACTCCTAATCGCGCTGACTTGTTCCAGTACGATTGAGCTCATTTCCTTGGAGGCCGATATGTCCGAAAAGAGTGCCCTGTTCATGGCGCGCACGACGCGCTTCCACGAGTTTGCCCGCAGCTTGACGACCACCCTGGGTGTCGAGGTGAGCCTGGCCACCCCCGATTCGCCGACAGCGGCGCACGACTTTGACCTGCTGATCCTCGACTCCGACGGCATCCGCAGCGACCGCATCGATCAGATCGCTAAGTGGCTTGACGATCGCGGCGGCGTCCCCATGTTGGTGATCGTCGACGACGAGGCGCTCGGCACCCTGCGCCTGCCCAATCACGCGCATGCCGACTTTGTGTGCCCCACGGCGACGCCCAACGAGCTCAAGGCTCGCGCGCAGCGCTTGATGGGCGAGGAGGAGACCGTTACCGCCGACGATGTGCTCAACATCGATAACCTCGAGATCAACCTGGCTACCTACCAGGTGACGCTCGATAACGAGCCCATCGACCTGACGCTGATGGAGTACTCGCTGCTGAGCTTTTTGGCGACGCACCCCAACCGTGCCTACAGCCGCGAGGTGCTGCTGCACCGCGTGTGGGGCTTTGAGTACTGCGGCGGCACGCGCACCGTCGACGTGCACATCCGACGCATCCGCTCCAAGGTGGGCCCGCAGATCGCGGCACACATCACCACCGTCCGCGGCGTGGGCTATCTGTTTAAGGACTAGCAAGTAAATAGAGGGCAATGTGAGGGTACCGGAGATTTCTCCAGTACCCTTTTCTCGTTTAGGGCGAAAAGAAGACCTTTCACCGATTAAAAGTGTGTCAGTAAAAACAATATCAAACGTATAACACTATCTAGCGAATATCATTTAGTTACCGTATCTCCCTACTACACGGATGGAGGAAGAAATGCGTTATTCGAGAAAGGTGATTGTCGGATTCATAGTGTTGCTTGCCGCCCTGATGTCTCCAAGGTTGGTTTTTGGAGACGACGACTTGGTCCGTGTCACACCGCAAATAGCTGTGGAGCAAGCGCAGGCTTTCTTTGATGATGTATCGGATGAGCCGGTGACCGCTTGTGACCCAGTAAAAATGGTGAATTCCGATGGGGAATCAATCGGGTATATCGTTCGTGCGAAGCGGGATGACGTTAACTATGGCTACGTCGTATTTGATTCAGAGCGATCTTGGTGGATCAGCGAATACTGCTTGGCTCCGAACGCTCTTTTACCTATCGAGAGTGCAAGCGAAGAAATTGCACTCCTCGCATCCTCGGATAACGTCGTTGCGTTAAAGATTGACGAGCTAACTGTTGGCGTTGCCGACTTAGATAAAAACATTGTTTTAGACGCAAGTGGAAAAAAAGTACCAAATAAATTGTCCTCGGGAGGCAATCGCAGCGGATCGCCGGAACATTTCGATGACGTTTTTGTATCTGCCAAGGATTTGTATAAACAGGGATATGTTGTTGATGCGAGCAAAACGGTTTCGGGAATAATAACGCCAACGCAAACAGAAGTTATCAAAGAAACGGGGACTTATGCTTGCGCTGTTTCGGCAATGTTTGCAGTTAGCAGTCACTATGTGACTTTGAACCGCCTTAAATTGTCCGATTTATACTCGGAGCTTTGGAGGCTGTCGGGGACATGGGAAGAAGAAGGAGGAAAGAAATATGATCAAGCGACTGGTCTGTACTTTACTCAAGGCAAGACTTCTCCTGACAAACCCGCTCCGGCCTTAAAGGAGTTTTGTGCAAGACGAGGCAAGGAGCTTGAGACGTCATTCGTTTGGTATCCGTCATGGGATTCCTTTAGGGTGAATACCGACTCGGGGAATCTGAGTATTTTCTCTGGAAGGCTCCGGTCAAATGGCAGCGGGCACGCAATGGCAGTTGTGGGCTACGTGGCAATGCATAACACATACTCGAATGCCAAGAAGTACCTGCTTGTTGTTTGGAATGGATGGACAAACCAGCTACAGTTTCTTCCATATGACGTATCAATTTACACGTCTCACGATGGCACATATTGCAAGGGTTGATTGTACTCGTGAACGGCGACAAGTTCATTCGAAGGGCAATGCTCCTATTGGTGCTTTCCTTTGCTTTGCTCACCGCAGCGAGCTTCTTTCTGTTAAGGGCGACTAATGGGGGAGAAAACGACACGGTTGTTGCAGTCGAGGTGCGTGCTCTATCGGATGTTCATAACGGGCAATTTGAGGCGCTTATGCCAAGTGGTTGCCGTAAGAGAATCGATATGCGCCGTAAGTCAAGTTCCGGATATGTCTCAGGGTTGAAAGCAGGTGATAAATGGATTCTAGTTTTTGTGGAAGATAAGGAACTTGACGGGACTGTTCTGTATCCCCATTCAGCTGAGAAAGTCAAATCAAGTAGACAAGGGGAATGAAGAATGATTGATAGAAAGCAGTTCTTAGGTCTGATGGCGGGGGCTCCTATTTTGATGCGAGCCGGGATGGCAGAAGCCGTGGAGTTGCCGGACGCTCAGAAGCGATTGACGCTCGTAGTCGACACGGTGGTCAGAGATGAAAATGGCAATGAAAAAACGCGAACAAGAAGCAGAGAGACTATTTTCACGCCAGAGAGCAAAACTGTGTCTGCCGACGCTATGGCCGGTGATGTCATAACAATCCAGAGGGAATCAGATGAAACGTTGCCGCTGCTTGCCAAGATTGAGCTCACAGTCGCTTATTATAACGATAAAACAGAAATTGAGATTCGTTCCGGAAAGTACTCGATAGTCCAAATCGATCCGCTTGTGATGTACGCAAACGCTTGGTATGCGCTCATGCAGAAAGATAAATATGTGATGAACTACTTCACAGAAAGCGAAGCATCATATGAAACGGGGTGGGGGCCAACGCCATACGACGCGGAGAAGGATAAATGGACGTGCGGATCAGGCATGGGTGCGACGATTACGGACTTTATTAACGATTCAACATATAATTTTGCTATCGACTGTTATATTGAATAGACATGACGGCATAAAACGAATTGGCTTATAAGCATGTCATTACTTAAGCAAAGCTGAAATCTTGGCATCTAGTGCTCGGGACTGCCCAGCTTGGGGTACAAATCAACGTGAACAATGATGGCCCGCCACATGTTTGGCGGGCCTTTGGTTATTTGACGAAAGGATCGCAGCCATGAGCGAGAACGATTCCCAGCGTCCCCAGGATGCGGGCAGCGCTGGCGAGACCCAGCAGCAGCCGCGTGTGCAGGTGGAGTCGACGCCTGCCGACGGCAACATTCCCTACGTGCAGGCTTACGACACGAAGACCGGCCAGCCGCTAGGCAGCCAGCAGGTTGTAAATAAGCACACGGTGGTCAAGACCAAGACCAAAAAGCTGCCGATCTTTATTACGGCACTCGCCGGCTGTGCGTGCGGCGCTCTGCTGGTCATCGCGCTCATTATGAGTGGCACGCTCAATATTGGCGGCGGAAAGAATGCCGTGACGGCGGGTGCTTCGGGTTCATCGACGCAAAAGATCACCATCGACTCCGAGGACACCACGCTGGCCGAGGCCGTTTCTGCCAAGGCCCTGCCTTCCGTCGTTTCCATCACCGCCACTTCGAGCGGTAGCCAGAATGGCTCGCTTTCGCAGTCTGCCGATGAGTCGGATAGCTCGGGCAGCGTCGGTTCGGGCGTGGTGCTCGATACCGAGGGCCACATCCTCACCAACAACCACGTGGTCGACGGCTACGACCAGTACGTGGTGACCATGGACGACGGCACCACCTACGAGGCTGAGTTCGTGGGCAACGATGATCGAGATCGGTGACTCCTCCAAGCTCAACGTGGGCGAGTGGGTCATGGCGATCGGCTCGCCGTTCGGCAACGAGCAGTCCGTCTCCACGGGCATCGTGTCGGCGCTCTATCGCTCCACGGCCATGAGCTCTACCAGCGGCAACACCATCTACGCCAACATGATCCAGACCGATGCTGCCATCAACCCGGGCAACTCCGGCGGCGCGCTCGTCAACGACAACGGCGAGCTCGTGGGTATCAACTCGCTCATCGAGAGCTATTCGGGCTCCAGCTCGGGCGTGGGCT